>JAQVWF010000002.1 GCA_028698615.1 Syntrophorhabdaceae bacterium | reverse complement strand
CAATAGACCCGCATATACCCGTCGTGATGACGAAAACACCGATCTCTTCCGAGATATATGACAGGATGGATGCAACGCCGTTGCCCAGCATAGCCGGGCAAATAGAGATGAACAGGTCCTCCAGGGATATGTTGAGCCTCGGTACGATGATGGCGCTGTTTATGTTCTGATAGTCGCGTCGTGTCCCGGGATCCATGGTCATCTATCCGGCGCTCGCCGTCATGGTCGCCTTGATGATCCCAAGAATTGCCGAGGTCGATACGAGACAACCTCCGAAAGCAACCTTCTTCCACGCCCCCTGGGCGCCCTGGGGATTGTTGTCCTTGTTCGCCATCACCACGAAACCCCATATGATAAGACCCGTCCCCGCGCAAAAAGAGATCGCCAGGAGACCATACATGATTATATTGGCAAGGTTGCTCAGGAACTCCCCGGCATCGGTGGTCTCCGTGGCCCACCGGCTCTCGTTGAATGTCTGCGCCCAGCCGTTCCTTATATGGACGGCGGTAAACAGCGAATACAGCGCGGCAAGAAGACAGCCCTTTTGCATAGCCATCAATCTTCTTGCCTTCTCCCTCATTGATGCTGGAATCATATTATCTCCTCCTGTCCTTTTTCAGTATGTCGTTGAACATGGCCTTCTCATCGTCAGACTGAAAATATATGTCTCCGCGGTCAAAAGAAAGGCCTCCATAGAGATATCTTTCAACGGTGACCTTGAAAACCCATGACACGTATCCGGCAAGGCCGCAGCTGACGATGAGCTGGAGCATGGCGAGGACGTTCAGGCCCGCAATACCCTGCGCGTATACCCTCAGCGCTATGCCGCAGCCTCCGGCACAAAAAGCAACGAGCAGAATGAACAAACCCCCCATCTTCAACCACGTTGTGAGTCTTTTTTCCTTCGACATGAGCGGGGTGCAGCGTTCGAGCCGTACCTCCTGTCTTTTGCCGTCGCCGGTCTCGAAGACCAGCCTCCCCCTGTCCCCTTTTTCGCGCTCATGAAACACTATCTTTTTCTGAACAGGCACCGGGATACCTTCATCAAACTTGCCCGGCAGATATCTGATCAGCACTGTAAGCCTCCTACTCCACACGGATAGCCTGTCGGCCGAGCTTCTTATAGAAGGCCATCGCCCCGTCACACTTTGCTTTGAATACCTTCGCGATCACAGCCCATTTCCCGCCCTCGCCGTGGGGTGCGATCGTCACAAATACGTCGTCAGGCTTGGGGGAACTTCCGAGGAATGAAAAAGCCTCAGCCTCCGTGGCAAAGGAATCCACAAGCAAATAGCAGAAGTTTGCCCGATCCCTGCTGAGCCAGTCTCCGCCCGACTCATCGGAGACGAACTGAGGCGGCGACACGATCCTCCAGACGAGGGTCGGCGCCGAGTAGCTGCTTCCGTCCCGGCTTATCTTCGCAGGATTATAGATGAGCCTCACCTGTGCCGGAAGAATGGCACCGCCCTTCGTCAATTCGAGATACAGGAGTTCATCCCGGTATCTCCGAACAAAATCCCGCAATCGCTCCTCGAGTTCCTCTTTGCAGAGGCGCGAATATTCCCTCCTGCCCTCCTCTCTGCCCTCTTCCCGCGCGATCCGGATGGATTCCGACTCGATGACATCCTCCGGCACCGCCCTGATGGTGGGGGCGCATCCGGCCAGGGCAAGGAGTACCCCTGCGAGAGCCGCAATGCCTGTGATCGAAATGGTGAGTTTCTTTCTTCTCACGGCCATCCTCATTTTCCGGGGTCCTTCAAATCATCGACAGTGATCGTACCGACCCCCGCGCCTGACCTCCCCTGCCGAAACTGGTAGGGATACCCGACGGAAAAGGACTTCACAAAGGCGATCTGCCGCAAAAAGGCACGCACCGTGGTTGATGAGACCAAGTCTGAAGGAGACCCGGGGGGCTTCTCCCGCGTTTGCGCTGCGAGGGGCGATATCAAGCCGGACACCAGCGCAAGGAAAACCACGCAGCAGCTAACGGGCGTCAGTGAACGTTTTCCCATCGGCCACCCTCCGTACCTTTATATCCCGGCCCCGGGAGGCCACGATGCTTGTCCCGTTACCGAGGTCCAGGGAGAACTCGGCCTCCCCAACGGGCATCACCTTTCCGGCGATCATGAAAACATAGAGTTCCGGCTTCGAAAGTTTCATCATCCGTATGAAGGGATAGGCTGTAAGATCTGTCAGTGACGGCGACCTGCCGCCGAGGAGGATATCCTCTGCGCTGCCCTTCTCAGGGATACGCTGCGTCGTGATGACGCGCACCATAGCGTCGGTCAGGTCAGCTGCGCCGCCCATGCCTCCCCGCCTTACGTTTATGGTAAGATCCGCCTCTCCCGACGCCCCGTCCTCGACAAGCAGGTAATGGTGGGGCACCTGCTCCCCTTGCGTTCTTTCGAATACAATGATGTTCGTTGACTTGAATTCCTTCACCGGAAAAATGATGAGGGAATTGCCTCTTGTCTCGATGGCGAATTTCTCGCCTGCGCCGATCGCGATATCATCCGCGCTGAAACTGTAGGGAAGGTTGATGACGCTGCCATACCCGTAAGCAAGACGGATGGCGGGCACAACACCCGGCGCTTCATCGATATCGCGCTCCCTCATGCGTACCAGTTCACGATCCTTTTCAAGAAGAGGTTTCAGGCGCTGCACCTTCTCCCTCATCTGGCGGATATCCTTCTCGGGAAGGTCGAAGGGAGGGACAGCGATCTGTCCTTCCGCTGGCTGGTTCCGGGCCTCCGAAGTTTGCTCCGGTGCGGCCTCAACCACCGGCAGGCTCAGAAAAACGAACAATATACAAACCAAAAGGGTTCTCCGCACTGCGCACTCCTTTATACAGCTTTATCTCATATGTCTTCACTTTGAGGTCTTCGCCCGCCGCCTCTTCTCCCACAACCCGGACAGCATTGAGCCTCACCGAGGCGACGACGACCGCTTCCCTGCCCCGTATCTTCGAATCCTTGAGGGCATTCCACTCGGCAATGACTATAAGCTTCTGGTCTGACAGGGACTTGAGGTAATTGTCCCGGTACGGCTCGTAGAAGGCCCTGAAGGACGCAGGATCGAAGCGCTTTGATACCCGGCCTATCCGATTGGTGAAATCGCCCTGCGATCTCACCTCCACGTACGTCCAACCGAGGATATCCCTGATCGCGTCCCTGCAGAATATCTCAAGCTCCGGCCAGTGGATCCTGTCGGGATCGTCAACACGGATCAGGGAGGGTCTCCCTGTTGAATCCATGAAAACGATCTTGTCCTTACCTTTCCCCGCAGCCACGATGACGATCGACGCCGCCACCATGATGATGCCGAGAACAACCGTTGCCGCGGGAATGAAGAGCAGGGCCCTGGAGGTGAGTTTCAGGCCCCGGAATATGCCTATCTCTATCGCAAGGGCCTCGCCGCCGTCCGCCGGAGAACCCTTTCCTTCCCCTTTCTTGAAAACCGCCATCCATCTCCCGCTATATGGTAAATAGCACCATCGAACACCTGAGCATTTGAACGCTGGAACTCTGGAACATTGGAACGGTTCTCATGACCGAATTGATCACAAAACTGATAAGCAATGCACAGACCATGGTTTCCCCCATGATGCCTGTTTTGGGAGCCTTTCTCATCATCAAGGGCCTCATGCGCCTTGCCGGCGGAAACGACGCTGCGAAAGGAGGGGCCGGCGGTGGGAAGATGATCATCATCGGGTCCTTTCTGACATGCTACAAACTGACCTCGTGGATAATTATCTCCACGCTCACCCGGTGCGGCCTGTATTCTGGCAACGCCGGTCTGTAGGTCCAGGCCCGTTTGAGCTGTCCCCCGCCGTCCTTTTCACGTATTTCATCAGCCTCAATTCCTTCACATCGCCCCTGGGGGGAATGTAGCGCGTTCTGAACCGCCTCACTTCATCCCCGGCAAAGATGTATCCTTCACCTACCCTGAGACCCGCCAGATCTCTCATCTCTATGCGGCTGCCTTTTTGAAAGGCATAGGTGCCGTCCCAGTTGCCGAGGCTCTCCATCATCGTGCTGTCGTTCCGAATATTGGGCATCATGAAGAAGGATTCGCCTGCCCGCTCCCCGAGGAATTTCGCCGTGTCCGTGTCCTCCACCTTCATGACGATCTTGTAATTGGTGTTGCCGATGAGCCGTTTCGCGTCCGTCTCCGACGCCTTGAAGAGCGACGCAAGTTCCTGAACGGATATGATGACTCCGAAACCCAGGGAGCGCCCCTGGGCAAGGATGGTATCGAAACCCTCCACCGCGTACGACCCGTATTCGTCTGCGATAAGGGTGAACGGGATTGACGGGCGGCGGCGGCGGACATCACGCCGTATCTCTTCGTAATTCCCTTCCACTCTCGTCCCGAGCGCTGTCGTCAGGGCGATCTTGAATGCATTGAGGGTGAGTCTTCCCAGCGCCTGAAGGGTCGATATCGAATATGATAGTGAGGGAAGGAGAACGACGAGGATGCGGCTATTGGAAACCACATCGACCATGTCGATCTCCGGCGCATCGGTATCAAAGATCCTGTTGAACGTCCCGGCGAGAAGGTCAAGAGGGGCTCCCCACTGCTGAACAAAAAATCCGTATTGCCTGAGTGCCTCCCCGGCCGCCGGTGACATTCTGCCCTGACCTCTCGTGCGGTACTCCTCCCAGCCGGGCAGGTCCCCGAGCAATGCCCTCAGGCGGGCTTTCACCGGCTGCCCGCAGTCATTCACGGGATATCGTTCGTCCGCCTCGAGCAAGAGGAGTTCATCGAAAGAAAGATGCCTTCGCACCTCCGACGGCGTAAGAACATATTCCCCGAAGACCTCCGGGTGGTCCCTCCTGTAAACAAGCTGCGCAAGAACAGCCTTCATCAGGATCTTGCCTCTCTCCTGCCAGTAGACCTGGTCTCCCTCCGCCTGCTTCAAGAAACCCGTCATGATCTCGGCGAGGAAATCGGCATCGCCGTATGTCATGAAATTGAAGGTGTGCGACTGCGACGGATTGAGGAAATTTAGTACAAGCAAGTCCTCCACGCGGTCGCATCCTTCGATGATCTCGTAGAGGACCTCATAGGTGTCGGTAACATCCGATTTGCCATCGATGAAACAGAACCCTCCGCCGAGTCTCATGATGGAATCGGCAATGCTCCTTATGGCCGTTGTCTTCCCGGAACCCGTCGTACCGATGAGCATACCGTGACGGGTGATCTCGTGAATGGGCAGCATGACAGGAATTCCGTAGTGGTCTTTTCCGAGGAATATGGCGGCCTCACCCTCGCTGCGCGTGAAAACGGGGCCGGGTGAATTGGCCGATGCCATCATTTGAAGCACGAGCCCGGCACCGAAAACGCAGAATGCCGCAAGGGGGCTCAGAAAGGCCGCGGCAAGGGAAATTGCCGTCATTGCCACAGGGTTGATCCATCGGATCCTCAACCACGTCTGCGGACGCAGACGCGAAGCAGGAGCGATCCTGGCCCGCTGCGCCCTTTCATCAATGGACCGTGTCATGTAATGGGAATAGCGAAAGAGAGAGTCTCAGGGTCCAGTCAAGCGCTTTACGCCGTTTGCGCGAACCGCAGACTATTGCTCACAGGGCGAAATCATGGTAGATTCTCTCAGTCTGGCAGTCCCATTGCGGTAATCCGAATGCATATCTTCATGTGAAGGAGTAATCATGCTGTTCTCTAAAATGTTCATCCCCACCGTCAAGGAAGACCCGAAAGAAGCCGAGGTGGCAAGCCATCGCCTCATGTTGCGGGCAGGTTTTGTCAGGCGGCTGGCTTCGGGCGTCTATACATGGCTCCCTCTCGGGCTCAAATCGCTCAGAAAAGTGGAGCAGATCATCCGCGAGGAAATGAACAAAAAAGGCGCCCAGGAGATCTTCATGCCCTCCGTACAGCCGAAGGAGCTCTGGGTCGAGAGCACACGGTGGGAAAAATATGGCAAGGAACTCCTGCGATTCGTCGACAGGAACAACCGGGAGCTCTGCCTCGGGCCCACCCATGAGGAAGTTGTCACCGACCTGGTGAGAAGAGAGGTAAAATCCTACAAGGACCTCCCCGTCAATCTCTACCAGATACAGAACAAGTTTCGCGACGAGATCAGGCCCCGCTTCGGGATCATGCGCTCCCGGGAATTCTCCATGAAGGACGCCTACAGTTTCGATGCGGACGAGTCCTCGGCAGAGAAGAGCTACAAGGAGATGTACGAGGCATACGTCAGCATCTTTACGCGGTGCGGATTCCGGTTCCGCGTCGTCGAGGCCGACACCGGCCAGATAGGCGGGAGCTTCTCCCACGAGTTCATGGTGCTCGCCGACACGGGCGAGGACATTATCATATCCTGCGACGCCTGCGGCTATGCAGCCAACCTCGAAAGGGCCGAGGTCGGGGCGGCACAAAAGGCCGTCTCCTCGAAAAAAGGCCTCCACAGACGCGTGGAGACACCCAACCAGCGCAAGATAGACGAGGTTTCTTCCTTCCTCGGGATAACGCCCGACAAGCTTGTGAAGACCATTATCTATACCACCGATAAAGGCACGATCGGCGTCCTGGTCCGGGGCGATAGGGAAATCAATGACACGAAGCTGAAGAATCTTCTCAAGCTTGATGAACTGGAACTTGCCGACGAGCGGACCATTGAGGAGGCCACGGGCGGTCCCCTGGGATTCTCGGGCCCCATGGGGCTTTCCATACCGCTCTACGCCGACATGGACCTCACCTCCATGGAGGACTTCGTCATCGGCGGCAATGAACGCGATGTCCACGTGGTGGACGTCAACATCGGCGATTTCACGGTCAAAGGCTTCCACGACGTAAAGGTGGCCGTCGCCGGCGACAGGTGCCCCCGGTGCGACGCGGGGACGCTCGTTGCGACCCGGGGTATCGAGGTGGGACACATCTTCAAGCTCGGTCTCAAGTACAGCAAGGCAATGAACGCCACCTTCCTCGACAGCGAGGGCAAGGAGCAGTTCATGGTCATGGGCTGCTACGGCATCGGCGTCGGCAGGACCGTGGCCGCCGCCATCGAACAGGGCAACGATGAGAACGGCATGATACTGCCCCTGCCGATCGCCCCCTTCGAGGTGGATGTGCTGCCCGTGAACACGACCCACGCGGAAAGCATGAAGGTTGCCCGGGAGATATACGAGGAGCTTCTGGCGAAAGGCGTCGACGCGCTCCTTGACGACCGCGACGAGCGGCCGGGCGTCAAGTTCAAGGACTGCGACCTCATTGGGATACCCCTTCGCATCACGATAGGAGAACGGGGCCTCAAGGAAGGCATCGTGGAGATAAAACGACGGGACAGAAAAGAATTCGAAAAGGTGCCTGCGGCAGAGGCGGCCGGGAGGATCATAAACTATGTTGAAGACGCTAAACACCGGTGATCTGACACCGAAAGAGGAGATAACGGCACGGATCGACAACCTTCGCAGAGGGATGGCCGAGAAAGGTATCGAACTTGCCATCATCATTCAGAACGTCGACATCTTTTACTTCACGGGAACCCTCCAGCGGGGAATGCTCGCAGTCTCTGCCGAGAGGGGCCCCGCGTTCTTTGTCGAAAAGAGCATATTTCGGGCTCAGATGGAGACACCTCTCGATGTCATACCCATAAAACGCGACAAAGAGGTCAAAGACATCCTGTCGGAAAAGAAGATGCTCCCGGCAAAATGCGCCATGGAGCTCGATGTGGTCCCCGTCGCACTCTGCGAACGATGGAAATCACTTCTCGGTCAGGACGCAATGGGGGACCTCTCGCAGATCATCAGGGATGCTCGGCTCATAAAGAGTGAGTTCGAGATAGAGCAGATCAGAAGATCGGGCGGGATCGTGGAACGGGTCCTTGAGAAGGCGAAGGATGTCATCAGAGAAGGGGTGCGGGAGATCGACATCGACGCGGCGCTTCTCGCCGAAGGCAGAAGGTGGGGCCACCAGGGGTTCCTCAGGATGCGGGGCCTCAATCAGGAGATGATGAGCGTGTACGTTACCCATGGATACTCGACGACGATCACCTCCGGCGCCGACGTTCCCATATCCGGGATAGGCGTGACCCACGCCATTGCCCAGGGTGCCTCCGTCAACGTTGTAAAAAGGGGGATTCCCATTATCGTCGATTACGGCGGCGGTTACAACGGGTACATCACCGACGAGACGCGGGCATATTCGGTGGGGCCGCTCAAGGAGCTTTTTCATAAGCCCTACGAGGTGGCCCGGGATATCATCCATGGGACAATGGATCTTGCAAAGGAAGGCACCGACGCGACGGAGGTCTTCGCAAAGGCCCTCGATCGTGTGAAGGCCGCCGGTCTGGAAGACCATTTCATGGGCCACGGAGAAGGCCAGGTGGCCTTCATCGGTCACGGTCTCGGCCTCGAGATCAACGAACTGCCTGTCATTACGCCCCGGCACAGAATGGTCCTTAAGGAAGGCATGGTCTTCGCCTTCGAGCCAAAGTTCATCTTCCCCGGCGAGGGCGCTATAGGGATCGAGGTGGATTTCGTCGTTCGTAAGACTGGACTCGAAAGGGTAACGAAAACACCCCTGGATGTGGTTTACGTTTGACGATTGTCAAACGCCCTGCTTGTCTCCCACACCCATGAGTTCCTTGAAACGCTGCAGCGCGATCCGGCCCAGGTGAAAGGGCGTTTCAATGCTCTCCACATAGACCTCGCCGTTTCGGTTCTTCTTTTTGAGGAGGCGTACGTGATGCCTGTTGATCATCAGCGAACGGTCCAGGAACATGAAGATGTCCGAAGGAAACCGCTCCTTCCACTCTTTGAGAGGCGAACGCAGCACAAAGCATTCGCCATTGACATTGAAAATACGAATATAGTTCCTTTCCGACATGATGGCGGCAATGTCCATGAGTTCGATGAAAAAGACCTTTTCCCCGGCGTTCAGGCAGATACGGTCGTTGCGCGTAATGAGAGAGGGCTGCCCCCGATCACGGGGGGTGGACAGGAACCTTTCAAGCGAAAGGTTCAGGCGGCCGGGATCGAGCGGTTTCAGAAGATAATCGAGGGCATTGCGTGTAAAGGCGCTGACGGCGAACTCATCGTAGGCAGTGACAAATATGATGGAAGGCCGCTCTTTCAGCTTGTCAAGCACGTCGAACCCTGAGCCTTCAGGCATGTGCACATCAAGAAAGACAAGGTCCGGCCTCGTCTTCGCGATGACGTCACGCGCCTCCGCTGCGGCTGCCGCTTCCCCTATCACATGGACATAGGGGTGCACCCTGAGAAGGTCCTTGAGATTTTTTCGGGCCAGCCGCTCGTCATCCACGATAACTGTCCGGATCTCCGGTTTAGGATCATTCGATATCATATTCCCCTTCCTTTGGCCAATTTATCGGATCAGACCGATTTGCCATGAAATGACTGAGCGCAACGATATCTGCTTCTGCCAGTGTATACATTGCGAGGCTTGTGGCGAAACCAGATTGGTACTAAACTGTCTTACCGGGTGCTCAAATGGATGAGTATCCTGCACCGTGCCGCAGCCTCCTTCAACACCCTGTCTCTGTGGACTCGCATGCCAGGGTCTTTATTCTCTTGCCCCGTAAAGGACACAGCGGATATAATTGACCATCATGTCTTTGCAGGAGTTCCTGGGGGAGATAAGGCGGTTTCTCGGGGACAGCCAGATCGTCCTTGACCGGGAGAGCCTTTCCCACTTTTCATACGATGCAACGGAACGGCAGTATATGCCGCAGGTCGCTCTCCTCCCCGAAAGCACCGAAGATGTCTCGCGCATCATGAAATGTGCCTGCCTCCACCGGGTTCCCGTGACGCCCCAGGGAGGAAGGACGGGTCTCTCCGGGGGTGCCTTGCCGGTCCGGGGTGGTGTCGTTCTTCTCTTTGCACATTTGAACCGCATCCTCGAGATCGACGAGGCGAACATGTTCGCTGTTGTTGAGCCCGGTGTCGTATCCAACGACCTTCAGATCGAACTCAACGGCCGGGGCCTTTTCTTTCCTCCCGACCCGTCAAGCACCGTTGACAGCACCCTTGGCGGCAACGTTGCCGAGAACGCCGGCTACACAAGGGCGGTGAAGTATGGCGTCACCAGGGACTACGTCCGGGGTCTCGAAGCCGTCCTGCCTTCGGGCGAGGTGATAACCCTCGGCGGAAAAACGGTGAAGAATGTTGCCGGGTACGACCTTATCTCACTCATCGTCGGTTCCGAAGGGACGCTGGCGGTTATAACGAAGATCACGCTGCGGCTTCTCATGAGGCCCCGGGTGCGACGCACTGTCATTGCGTATCTCAACGACCTGCGGGACGCCGCAGATCTTATCGTCGCCGTTTTCCGGTCCGGTATCGTTCCCTGCGCCATAGAACTGATGGACAATATCGCCATCAACACGGTCGCCGACCATCTCGGCGCCCCCCTGCCCAGGGACGCCGCCGCGCTGGTACTCATCGAGACGGACGGCCATGGCGAAGAGGAGGTTGAGGCGCAGGCGCTGGAGATAGCACGGCTCTGTCTGCGATCCGCGGGCGTGACCGACGCCCGCCTGACGAAGGACGAGGCGGAGGCAGAGCGTTTCTGGACCTACCGCAGGGAGGTGCTCCCCTCGCTCAAGGCACTTGGCAAGGACCACCTCGAGGCAGACGTTGTCGTCCCCCGGTACAACCTCCCTTTTCTCGTCAGGTTTACGGGAGAGCTCAAACACAGCGACGCCATAAAGATAGCGACATACGGCCATGCCGGGGACGGCAACCTCCACGTCACCATCCTCCATCGGCGCAGAAACTTTGCGGAGTTGGAAGAGGCGTACAACCTTCTTGAACTGATATACAGGGAAACAATCTCCATGGGGGGATCTCTTACAGGAGAACACGGCGTAGGCCTTACCGTCATGGACTATCTCCCCATGCAGATAGAGGGGGAGGCATTGCCGCTCATGAGGCGTGTCAAGGCCGCCTTTGATCCTGCGGGGATCCTGAATCCCGGCAAGATATTTAAGGACTCAATAGTGATGGAAAAACTTGTACACGATTGATATAATGGATGGCACTGCAGACAACATGGTGAAAACAACAGCGGAAGACAGCAAACTCCATCGGGTTCTTTTCGAATCCCTGGGAATCGCTACCGTTATTGCCGAAAGCGATGGAACCATTGCGTACGCAAACACGCGGTTCCTGGAGCTTTCAGGCTATGATCCGTCCGATGTGGCAGGCAAGAAAAAGTGGTCTGAGATCATCGTCAATGGCGATCTTACGAAGATGAAGCAGTACCGGGAATTCATCGATCACAGCGCCTCCACTTCGGCACATACCCACGCGTTCAAACTGGCCACCCGGAACGGCTCAATCAAAGATGTCCAGATCTTCCGCAGCCCGCTGCCCGGCACGACCCTCATGGCCATATCTTTCGTGGACATCAGCGATCTTATGCGGGCCAGGAAAAAAGTGATCAGCAGCGAAGAGAAATACCGTTCCCTCATCGAATCAGCAGATGACTCCATCTATATGATGGACCGCGAGGGCACATACCTTTTTGTAAACAAACGGGTCCTTGCGAGGCTATGTGTGACGGAGGCGAACATCATCGGCAAGCACTACGGCGACTTCCATGACACCGAGGACACCGCAGAGTTTGCGGGCTACGTCGACAAGGTCTTCGAGACGGCCGCATCCCATCGCTATGAACACAGGAGCGGCAAAGATGAACAGCGCTGCATGCTGCGCACGCTGAGCCCCGTTGTCGAAGGACGCACCGGGCAGGTCAAATTCGTTGCCGTCGTGTCGAAAGAGATCACGGACCTCAAGAAGACGGAAGAGAAACTCAAATACCTCAGCCTTCACGATCCCCTGACGAATCTCTACAACCGGGCCTATTTCGAGGAAGAGATGCATCGCCTCGATAACAACCGGCTCGAGATCGTCGGACTCATCATGTGCGACATCGATGGCCTGAAGCTGATCAACGACACGCTGGGCCACGACAAGGGCGACGAGCTTCTCGCCCTGGCCTCGCAGGTCATCAGACGATCCTTCCGTGAGAGCGACGTAGTTGCACGCGTCGGAGGAGACGAGTTCGCCATCCTTTTGCCGAACAGCCCCAGGTCGAAGGTCGAAGAAATCTGTGCCAGGATCAAGACCGGTGTCATCGACTATAACAGGAAGAACTCCCACCTTCCCCTGGGCATCTCGACGGGATTCTCCATACGCACCTCCCCCGGCCAGAGCATGGCGGAACTATACAGGGAAGCGGACAACGCCATGTACAAGGAAAAGATCTTCGGCAGTCAGCAGGCGCGCAATGTCATAGTGAAGAATCTTCTGAACACCATCGAGTCCAAGGGCATCATAACAAGGCAGTCCGTAAAACGCTTGAGACAACTGGTAACCGTCATGGGGGGCGCCGTAGGCCTGCCCGAAAAGCGCCTGAAGGACCTTGCTCTTCTTGCGCAGTTCCATGACATCGGGAACATCAGCATCCACGACCGCATTCTCCTGAAGGCGGGCAGTCTCACCGCGGAAGAACTTCTGGAGATGCACAAACACTGCGATATCGGCCACCGCATCGCCCAGTCTGCGGCGAACCTTGCCCACATAGCGGACTACATTCTGAAACATCACGAATGGTGGAACGGCAATGGTTATCCCCTGGGTATCACCGGCGAGGAGATCCCCCTCGAAAGCAGGATCATGGCCATAGCAGACGCCTTCGAATCAATGACCGGCGGGCGGCCCCACCGCAAGGCCATGTCGAAAGAGCAGGCTCTCCAGGAATTGCAGAGATGCGCCGGCAGCCAGTTCGATCCCGACCTCGTAAAACAGTTTGTCACGATGGTGGCCTAGAAAAACAGTTCCGTAAAAGCAAACCTCTCCCCGTCAAAGAGTCCTCTGTCGCTCAGTTTCAGCCTGGGAATCACCACAAGGGCCATGAAAGAGAGCGTCATGAAGGGAGCCTCCAGCGTTGTGCCCAGGTCCCGGGCAAGCAGGGTCAGGCGGCTGTACCTCTCGGCGACGCCGTAGCCGTCTTCATTGGACATGAGTCCCGCCACGGGAAGGGGCAGGACCATCTTCATGTCCTCAGAGACAAGGGAAATACCGCCTTTCTTTTCAATGACAAGGTTCACGGCGTCGCAGAGCATTTCGTCGTTGACGCCCACGGCGACGATGTTGTGGGAATCGTGGGCGATGGATGAGGCCATGGCCCCCTTTTTCAGATTGAATCCCCTCACGAACGCGACAGCGGGAGGTTCATCGGCATAACGGTTCACCACGGCCATCTTGAGTATGTCTCTGCCGATATCGCTGACCGCCTGACCGCCTGCCGCAGCCGGGGCCTCGATATGGGCATCGGTCACAACCTGACCCTCGATCACCCCGATGACACGGATGGCGTCGGATCTCTTGAGAACGCGAAAATCCTCCGGCTTCCTGGCAGTCGCCCGAAACACATTGACCGGGGCGGCGGCGCGGTGCGTGATGCGGCTCTCGCCGTTTTCGGCAACGGTTTCACCGCGCACAACGGTCCTCAGCACGTTAAGGTCGTCAAGGCTATCGACCACGATCATATCGGCGGGGTCGGAAGGTCTCAGCAGACCGACATCGAGGCCATAGTGAACGACAGGGTTGAGACAGGCGCACCTCAAAACCTTCATGACGTCCGTCCCTCTCTTGAGGGCTCTGGCGGCCAACGTGTTGATGTGCCCCTTCACGAGAGAATCGGGGTGCTCGTCATCAGTGCAGAACATGCAGCGATCGGGATATTCAGCGATGAGCGGGTAGAGGGTGTCGAAATTTCTTGCGGCCGAACCTTCACGGATAAGGATCTTCATGCCCAGGGAGATCTTTTCCCGCGCCTCTTCGAGCTCAAAAGACTCGTGGTCCGTGGATATGCCAGCCGCAATATATCTTCGCAAACCTTCGCCCCGCAGACCCGGTGCATGCCCGTCTATCGGCTTTCCCCTTCTTTTTGCCGACTCGATCTTCGCCAGCACTTCGGGGTCTCCGTTTATGACACCGGGGAAGTTCATCATCTCGCTGAGATATCCGACACTCCTCTCGCCAAGGAGAGCCTCCGTTTCGATGAGGCCCATCGAGGCGCCCGATGTCTCAAAGGGACTCGCGGGAACACAGGAAGGCGCGCCGAAAGCGAACGTGAAGGGTATGCCTGAAGCGTCCTCCATCATGTAGCGCACACCCCGAACCCCCAGGACATTAGCTATCTCATGGGGATCGGACACCGCGGCTACGGTACCATGAACAACGGCAAGACGGGCAAAACCGGCTGGCGTAAGCATGGAACTCTCGATATGAACATGTGAATCCACAAAACCGGGAAGGATATAGGAATCATACCAGTAACGCTCCCGGTCGATACCGGCTATGATGCCGTTCTCGATATGAATGACACCCGGGAAGATGGTTTCGTTGTGGAGATCGACGATATTGCCGGAGATGGTCTTCATGAAAAGACCCAAAATTCCAAATAACCAATAACCAAACTCCAATAACCAAACAAAAGACGGCAAACAATAAAGGTGTTTCCTTTGGTCATTGGTATTTGGTTATTGGTTATTATCCGTTTCTATCATTCTGCTTCTATGACCGTTGCTTCGTTGAATGCCCTGGTGTAGGCATTGATGTTCTTCTGCCCGTTGGCACCAAAGCGGTTGCGGACCGGCTCTTCAAGGGTGCTCAATTCCACCACCCCCGTCGCCTTTACCAGGGCGCCGAGCATGGTCGTATTCGTTATGGGAACACCGAGCTCTTCCTTGGCGATCTTCGACGCATCGACGCTGATGATGTTCTGCCCGGGAAATGTCTTCTTCAGCTCTTCCGGGGATTTGTTGGAATTGATGACAATGTAGCCGCCTTTTTTGAGGCCCGCCGTCGGGTTTGCGGAAGCGATGAGCGTGGGGTCGAGGATGAGCACGCTGTCCGGCTTGTAGACCTTCGACCTCAGCCTGATCGGCTTGTCGGATACGCGCAGAAAAGCCTGTACCGGGGCGCCGCGGCGCTCGGGACCGAAGCTCGGGAAAGCCTGCGCACGCATCCCCTGTTTGATCGCAGCCTGGGCAATGAGCTCAGCGGACGTAACTGCTCCCTGCCCGCCCCTTCCATGAAATCTGACCTCTAACATGATTTATCTCCTTTCAAGAAACTGAAGTTTTTATCCGCCACTGTGTGCCTTTGGGTGTGTCAAGGAGCATGATACCTTTCTCTACAAGCATATTCCTGATCTCGTCGGCCTTTTGAAAGTCCCTGTTCTTCCTTGCCTCAATGCGATCGTTGATGGCACCTTCGACAAATGAGGCGTCAAGCCCCATGCGGGCAAGATGCCGAACCTTTCCCCGGGATTCAAGGGATCCCAGATCATCTTCCAGAAGCCCCAGGGTGCCGGCAAGCGATTCATAGACGGCCTCCGCGGAAGAAATGAGAGCCGTTGCGCTCTCGTCTTTTTCATCGACCATCCTGTTGATCTCTTTAGAAAGCTCGAATATATACGAAAGGGCAAGGGCGGTATTGAAATCATCGTCCATGGCCTCGGTGAACTTTCTGGCGATCTCCCCGGCCTGACGATAGGCTCGCGGTTTGAATGTCTTGCCCTTTTGCGCTTCAAGGGCCCGTTCCCTCGTATAATAGAGCCTGTGGAGGGCGGTGTTGACATCCTCGATGGACTGCCCGCTGTAATCGACGGGACTGCGGTAGTGGTTGGACAGGTAGAAAAGGCGAAGGACCTCGGGATGGTATTCCTTGAGGAAGTCCTTGATGAGCAGCGTATTGCCAATGGATTTCGACATCTTTTCGCGGTCGATATTGACGAATCCATTATGGACCCAGTAATTGACGAATTTCTCTCCCGTGGCCGCCTCGGTCTGTGCTTTTTCGTTTTCGTGATGGGGGAAGACAAGGTCTTTTCCGCCGCCATGAATATCAAAAGGATTCCCGAGATAAAGGGTGCTCATAACGGAACACTCTATGTGCCAGCCGGGCCTGCCCGCCCCGAAGGAGGCGTCCCAGAAGGGCTCACCCTCTTTGGAGGCCTTCCAAAGCGCGAAATCAAGAGGGTTCTTCTTTTTCTCGTCCACCTCGACCCTGGCTCCAGCTACCATTTCATCGAGAGGCCGCCTGGAGAGCTGCCCGTAATTGCGGAAACTGTCAACCGAAAAGTAGACATCGCCATCGATGTTGTAGGCGTGGCCTTTTTTTATCAGGGTTTCCACAAGGGCGATCATGTCGCCGATATGCTCGGTGGCACGAGGCTCGTGATCCGGGTGGAGCACCCCCAGGGCATCCATGTCTTCATAGAAGGACCGGATGTACGTCTCGCCCACTTCCTGCCAGGGTATGTTCTCGGCGTGAGACTTCCTGATTATCTTGTCATCGATATCGGTAAAGTTCCGCACATAGGTGGTGTCGTAGTCTTTCGAGCGCAGATACCGGTATATGGTATCGAAAACGATGGCGCTCCTTGCGTGGCCGATGTGGCAGTGATCATATACGGTAACGCCGCAAACGTAGAGCTTGACTTTCCCTTCCGTCACGGGGGTAAAGTCCTCTTTCTTGCCTGATATCGTATTGTAAACCTTCAGGGCCATAGTGTTGACCGTAATTTTTACCACAGCTGTCGCGGCGTTGTCAAAGCAATTGAATCAACGGGCCCGATGCGCCAGCCTCAGGTTCTCGGCACCGTCGCGGAGGTTCTGTATGAAGCTCGCTATTTCGCTGCGATAGTAGGGAATCCCCCCTTCCGCCGCATCGGTTATCATTTCGTTTGCCTTCATTGCGTTGGCATGGTCCCTCACGGTCCTCGTATCGGGCATTTCACCGGGGCGAAGATCCCACTCCCTCATCCGCAAGGCCCCTACCTGCCGGGGAAGCTTGCTTTCGTACAGCATCTCAAAAGCATCGATCACCGCAAGGTATTTTTCAAGCACGTCCAGCGGAAGCTCCCGTAGGATGCCGTCCTTCCTGGCGACCTGGAGATAGTTGCAGGCCATATCGACAAATCCGGCAAGGCCGATCATAAAAAAATCCAGCTTATCAAGTGTTGTCGAGGTTCCCTGGGCCTGGGCAACACCCATGACGGCAGAGGCTATCTGTCTCACCTGTGGCATGAAGACCCATTCCTGCGACGCAGTCTCCGTCTTTTCAAGCGTGTCACGAAGCACCCGAAAGATCTCATCTTCCGAAGACCTCACAGCTCCGCGGCTGCACGAACTGTTTTTCATCCCTCGATCGAGATCGCCGCGCTTTACAAGGTGAAAGATGCCTGCAAAGCGCCTCGTAAGATCCTCCTGGCGATCCGGGGGAATGTGCGCCATGGCACTGCAGAGGAAATCCGGGACCGGGCTTTCCGGGTCGGAAAGCAGGCGGGAGAGGGAAGGACAGAGCTTATTGCTGCCTGCCGATGCCCTCGACCTCTCCTGGATGTATCTCTGAAAGACGGGCTCAACCTTTCCCGTAAGGTCCATCTCTCTGACAAGATGAGCATACCGCTGCGGTTCCTTCCTGGCGGCGGCCACGATCTCCGTGGCTTTTCTCAGCGTGTTCTGATGGAGTCCAACCGCCTTCGCCGCATGGGACCGGGCCTGGCCACCTCGCTTATCCCCTGTCCCTGGAGCGTTTATGCGTCCCCCACTGCAGACGCCGAAGCAACCCGCGGCGATTGAATTGCTCTGCCCCCGGCCCCCGGCAATTATCTGCCTTTCAATACCCAGCCTCAGTTGCTCTTCTTTGACCGTTTCAAAGATGGCCACTTTTTCCGATATGGTAAAGTCCTTTCTGCAAATATTCTCGTCATGTTCACCGTGCGCCAGGCTGTCTATATCGACAATATGAACATGGGTACCCTCCGCGAGCGTGGTTATGCCCAGTTCCAGAAGTACCTTCAGTCTGCGATAGCCGGCGACAAGCTCCTTTGTCCCCTTCCTTATCACAATTGGCTGGAGAAGCCCCAATTCCGATATGGAGCGTTTCAGGTCCTCCATATCTCCAAGTTCCTTTCTGTGGCGTTTGCCTACGACGATATCTCCTATCTCCATGCATCTCCTCCATCATGTATACATATTGATTTGTCCCCATGAACCCACCATGATGTTCATGACGTGCACCCAATTTGCAGCCCTGCCTTCCGTAATGCCCCGTAATTCCTGGTATTACCCTTGATGACCAAGCACATCCCCCCTGTACAATTCGGGCACGGGTCAGCAATGACCTATCCCGTGCGGATTGTCGCCATCACACGATGCATTGTAGTTTCGTCGATTCAATAAGGTGCGCAGGATGCACTTTAAAAAGGCCGGTTTGGCGATGTCCGGGTTCACCCCTTAAGAATATCGGTTCCCGACGCCTGTGCCTCCATCGCACATGGTCCTTCCCGCCTGCAACCGTCTCCCGGACGGGACCATCTCTCCACGGGAAGAAAATAGTAATGGTTCTTGTTTCCCCTTCCCTTTCCATTGCGTTGTACGATCATCCACAGGCCCCTGAGCACCTTGAGCGCGTCGATGACTTTTCTTTTCGATATCCCCGCGGCATCTGCGATCTCATTGATGGACAGGCCCCCGCTTCTCATAAATCCCCCCTTTTTTCCTCCTGTGGCAGATCTCAAGAGAAGAACGAAAAAGACGGAGCTTACATAGGGGCCGAGCCCCGCCATATAGGAATCCACATACGATAGGAGCATGGCCGTTGCCCTGGGATCGCACATCCTGGCTTCCCTTTCCACCGCCTCGTCTGTCACCTCCTGCGTCACCTCTCGCCCGATCTTGACGAACCGAAAATGGAAAGCACATTGCGTTCGCTTTTTCGTGCGCTCCTGGTGGCCGCCCGATTCCGAACGTCAGAAACACCGGCCTTCTGCCACGGTCCGGCGATATGTCCGCCCTCCGTGCCTGGATCCGGTGGGCAGCATTCCCCGGGCCATCCAGGATTCCATCCTGTCAGGCATGCTTCCTCGGCAGTGACATTTCCAGCGGAATCCTCAATGTCATCTGCCGTTTCCGAAAGTGAGAACCGCCAACGCTGATCCTTTCTGGCCATTCTCTTGACCCTTTGCTCTATCCAGAGACAGGCGTAGGACGCGATCTCTCCGGCGGATTTCGTCAGATCGAACTTTTCCTGCCGGGCTATCTGCATCAGAACAACCGCCGCGTCATGAACGTAGTCATTCAATTGATCTCCCACAAAACGTCCTTTGTCGATCCTGCCGAGGATGGTCTTGACGACGTTGTCGATGACTTTCTTTGAATATAGCCTTTCCACAAGCCATTGTTGACCGGATGACCTGGCGTCCTCTACCATGCGGCCAAACTCGTCGAAGTCTATGGACCTGAAGAAGGCCCTGGCATATGAAGCCATTGCCTGAGTGCGCTCTCCGGCGTGTATCACTGCGGATCCTTCATGTTCGATACCCATTGTTTTTAAATCTCCTTCCCTTTCTTTTTCCGACAGGCCTCGTCCCTCATTCCTTCGTCGGCGAAGATGACCCCGACCTTTCCATATCCCAGGAGGGCCATACGTTCCTTTGTCTCCGGGGGAAACAACCGTGCAACGACCGAGCAGGGTATGTTCACCTTCATCCGGACGACACCGAAGGCCTCGGCCAGGTTCTCCGGGGTCGGCGCTTCCCGAAGGCGGGCCTCCATACCAGGCTTAAGATGCCTCCCCGCTACCCCGAGAAAGCCCTCGACCCCTCTTCGTCTCGAGACACGCACATTCTCCCGGCTGTCATAGAGGCGGCGGTGCACCCTGACGGCCTGGATCAGGATAAACGATCCCATTGAACACAGGATTATGCACGTTAGAATGAGCGTCGTCTTTGCGGTCCTGCCTGAGGCGTTGATCATCGCCTTTCTGAGAACCGCCGCTTTGATCCTGGCATAGTTGCCCCGCCTTGCGATCTCCCCGTCGACGATCCTGAGGATGTTCTCGATCCTGCGCAGTTCCATCTCATGGTCCCGGCCGAGCGGGAAACGACTATAGATCCTGGCCTGCTCGCGAAGAAGAGGCAGTTCGACCCTGTGGACAACCACGGCGCTTCGGGATGCACAGTAGGCAAGAAGACCGAACATGAAGATGCCCGCCACAAAGAATACCCCATGATCCGAAACCCTTCCGTCTTGCCTGTCCACGGCAATACCCCCCTGAGGAACAAGATATGTAAAGCATCAAATAAGGATTATTTACGGTGAAATTACTTTGCTGGAAATTACTTAGGAAATCTATCAAATACATTTGAAGCTGAATTGTCAATACCAAATGCCCCGAAATGGCCCTTTCGCTTTTCCAAACGACCGGGTTCAGGATATCCCGGGCCAGAGGCGGAATTCTGCCCCTGTCCGTGACCCCGAGATCTCGCACTCTGGAAGTGTGACTTCCGCTTTCCTGCTATTTATATCCTTAGGACTCGAACGGAGCGAGATGATGAACCAGAGCGGAATATCGGAAACCTTTGTGGCCAGGAGATCTGAAGACTTCGAAATAGTCCTTCCGCGATCAATGATACAGAAAGCTTTGAAACAGCTTGCCGCTAGCACCAATGCACCCGCCTTTCAGGACGCGATGGAACTGGTCTGGTTCAAATTCGATCCCAATGTCGACGCGGGGACGCGGGATTGCGTCTCCATGCTCCTTACGCTCTACCGCTGCACTCTCGATGGGAATGTCAGACCGCCTCTGGATCTCGAAGACCTATACGAGCGCACATACAACACGATGGAAGCCGAATACGGCAGCTTCCCCAATGATCCGACACCCTGGAGGCCTGACAATCGCGGCTGAGGACGGATCACAGGCAAGAAGGGCCATGCTCGCCTTCCTTCTTTTCGTCGCCTTCCTCGCGTACCCCAGCGCCCGCGGGTTCTGCGGACCCGCCGGGAACCACAACGAAGGAATGGAAAGACTCCGGTCTGAGATCCAGGCAATGAAAGACCGTAACCCCGACAAGTACCGAGATTTTCAGCATGCCCTCCGGCACATCCGCAAGATGAACAGGCGGCAAAAAGAAGGGACATCCCTCATCGTCGCCAAAGCTCTGGTAGATCACGTTCACTGGGAGAGATACCGGTTCTCCTCCGAGGAGCACCGGCTCAATTTCCTCTCCGTACTCATGGGCATCGTACACGTCGAAAGCGGCTTCAACCCGGCGGCCATAAGCAACAGGAATGCGCGGGGCCTCATGCAGGTGCACTGGCCCACGTGGAAGCGGTATTTCTCCTCACCCGAGGAGGCGCACGACCTTCACAGGAACCTGGCCATCGGGACGGGAATTCTCCGTCTCTACATGCGCCAGTCAAACAACGATCTGCGCCGCGCCCTGTACAAATACCTCGGGGCAAGAGACGACCGGTACGCCGACAAGGTCATTGAAAGCGCCGTCGCATTCAAGGCCAGCGTCTTATCTAACCTTTTGAAATGACCTGATAGAGGAGGGACCATCCTGAAACATTCCACTATTCGTGCAAAGCGACACATTGTCCGGAACCTGGTGAGAAATGCGGCACGGTTAAACGTGGGACAGCAAGCATTTCTCTTCGGAACACTGTTACTTCTTGCCATTCCCGGTCTTGCGGGGGTGGGACAACGGGCTTGCGCGGAGGCCGTCTACATCGTGCCGCCCCTATCCGAAAGCGGCGGCGCCGTGCTGCAATACAAGGGCGTGCACTATAGCGGTACGGTCCTCCAGAAACCTTCATGCGATCCCGGGATGACGGCGAAGATATTTGTGACGCCCGTGCGTATGCTGGGAGGAACATCAACTACCATCGTTCCCATTGCGGGGGTGAGCACTTATGCCACCGATAACGGGAATGAAACCTGGACCGTCAGGGGACAGGTCAAAACCGCCGACAACGGTTACACCGAAAGCAGCAGCGCCATCGCACTGATCGCAGAGGTCTATTGCTGCGTAAACGAATTGTGCAACTGACGAGCGTTTCCGAAAGAGAGATGCCAGGCTGCCGGGATCACGCCGTATCCCGACAACCTGACATCATTTGAAAGGGGCGTTTCAATTCTTGTCGAGTTTTACAACAACATATATATTGCTCGCCTTTCTGCTGATGAGAAAAAGAACGTTCTTCTGCTGGCTCTCCTGCTCCATCTTCCGAACAAAGCTCTCCACATCCTTTACGGCGGCCCTGTTCACTTCGCGGATCACATCGCCACGGACAATACCAGCCTCTTCCGCCGGGCTCCCCGGTTCAACGGAAGCGACCACCACGCCTTTCCGATTCTTCAGTTGAAGGGCTCTCGCAACCTCGGGCGTGATTCCCTGAACGGTTATCCCCACCTTGTTCCCGCCGGTGACTTTCTCTGCCGCCTCCGCGACGGTGTCTTCCATGCGTGCTATCTTCACGGTCCTGCCCGCCGTTGTGCCGTTGCGGAGCAGTTTTACCGCCACATCCTTGCCCACCGGGGTTGCGGCAACGATCCGCGGGAGATCGTTGGAGCTGGCGATCTCTTTCCCGTCAAATTCGACGATCACATCCCCCTGGGCTATCCCCGCCTTGTCGGCAGGTCCGTCTTTCACCACGTCGGCAACAAGGGCTCCCTTCCTGTCTTTCAGGCCGAAGGAGGAAGCAAGCGCCGGGGTGATCTCCTGAATGCTTACACCGAGCCAGCCGCGGGTGACACTCCCGCTTCCTTTCAACTGGGCTATCACGCTTTTGGCTGTATCTATGGGAATCGCAAAGCCTATTCCCTGTCCTGAAGCGACGATCGCCGTGTTGATGCCGATAACTTCCCCGTTCATATTGATGAGAGGGCCACCGCTGTTCCCCGGATTTATGGAGGCATCCGTTTGAATGAAGTTGTCATATGGACCGGAACCGATGATCCTTCCTTTTGCGCTGACGATGCCGGCAGTTACGGTCTGTTCAAGGCCGAAGGGACTGCCTATGGCGACAACCCAGCTGCCTACTTTCAGTTCGTCGGAATTGCCCATGTTTATGGGCATCAGGTTTGAAGCGCCTTTGATCCTTATGAGGGCAAGGTCCGTCTTGGGGTCTCTGCCGACGACGCTTGCATCAAACTCCCTGCCGTCGGCGAGCTTCACCTTTATCTCGTTGGCCCCTTCCACGACGTGATTATTGGTCGCGATATACCCGTCCCCGTCGATTATGAACCCGGAGCCAAGGCTCTTCTGCCGGAAGTCCTCGGGGGAGCCGTTCCCTCCCCGGGGACCGAAAAACTCTTCAAAAGGATTCTGTCCGCCAAAGGGATTCCCGAAAAAATGGCGAAAGACCCGTCCGTTTCCCTTGAGTGTCTTGACGGTCTGAATATTCACCACGCTGGGCCGAACCTTCTCAGCAAGCGTCGTGAAATTGCCGGGTACCATGACGGGCACCCCCCCGGCGCTCTTCGAAACAGCCGGTGCTGGATCCGTGCCCTTGACGGCCTTCGAGACCCCGTAGCCAAGCCCCACCGTGAGCGCAATGGTCACCAGTGTAACAACGACAGCCCTGATTACCCGTCTTCGTTCCATATAGATCTCCTTGATGTATATATTTGCCAGGTGCTGCTGTGCCGATAGTGCAGTCTACATCGCAAAGTTCATCAGGACATGACGGGAAGATTACAAATTGGTAATGAACGGGGATTATGGGTCATAGGCCATGGGTAATCGGGAAAAACAAGAACCTTTAACGTTTAGCCGCCTGAAACGGTTCTGTTGGGGAGGGTGACGGTGAAGGTGCTGCCTTTGTCGGGAGCGCTTGTCACGGTGATGTCTCCGCCGTGGGCACGGGCTATGGCCCTCGCAAGACTGAGGCCGAGGCCGAGGCCCGTTTCCGAGCGGCTCCTGTCACCGCGGTAAAACCTGTCGAAGATGCGGGGAAGGTCTTCCGGAGAGATGCCCGTGCCGCTGTCACTCACCGTGAGTGAGACCCGGTCCGCAACGTCGTGGAAAAGACGGACATCGACGGTTCCTCCGGAGGCGGTGTACTTGATGGCGTTGTCGATAAGGTTCGCAATCATCCTCCGGATCATCCTCTTATCTCCTGCGACATAGACACCCTCTTCGATCTCGCAGGTGAGAATGAGGCCCTTGTCGGAAGCGGCTGGTTCATAAAGATCACATGCCTCGCGCACGAGTTCCGCCGCGTTTATCCTTTCCTGGGGTGGCCGGTCCACTCCGGACTCAGTCCTTGAGATCATGAGCATGGTATTAATGGTATCCAAAAGACGGTCGCACTCCTCGATGGTGCTTGCCGCCATGTTCTCGAACTCCTCCATAGTTCCCGAGGTGCCGAGCGTCACCTCCGCGGCGCCCCGTATCCGCGTGATGGGGCTCTTCAGATCATGGGCGATATTGTCGCTCATCTCCCTCATCTCCTTGACCAGCACTTCGATGCGGTCCAGCATCTCGTTGAAGGTCACGGCAAGCTGGTCGATCTCGTCCCCGCGCCTCTTGACGGGCACCCTCTGACCCAGCGTACCGGCAGATATCTCCCTCGCTGTACGCGTCACGGCTTCCACTCCCGATACCGCCCTTCTCGCCATGAACCAGCCGATACCGGCGGCAAGAATGATGAGAAAAGCCATGGTCACGATGAAGATGCGCCTGAAGGCCTCCAGAAACCTTGACGACTCCTCCACGGCCTCACCGATCTGGAGGATAATGCCCGGGCCGAGCATCACATAGAGGATACGGACCTCGTCCCCGCGCTCAGGCAGGTCCATCGTTTCAAAGACATGGTCGGCCCCCTCGACCAACTGCCGGATAGCGCTCAGATGAATGCCGATATCCTTCCAGTAGGACATGTTCGACGAAGAAAACGCTACACCATCGGAATAGAGCATGCGGAAAAAGACCTTTCTCACGCCGGCCGCCTGGGATTCCACGACTGCGGCCTTCCTCGCCTCTTCGAGGCCTTCCGTCGATGCAAGCACCACATAGCGCCGGGCCTGGCTCATGAGTTCCTGGTCCATCCTGCCGCGTACGACGGACGTGACGAGCATGTAAAAAAGAAGAAAGGCGACAAAGGAGGAAACGGCAAAGATCCCCGCGTACCAGAGCGTCAATCTGAAGGCCAGCGTGTTGCGGAATTTACGGGCTTTCCCTGAGGACATAGCCTACCCCCCGCACCGTGTGGATGAGCTTGCCGGGAAAATCCCTGTCGATCTTGTCCCGGAGCCTGCATATCCGGGCCTCCACCACATTCGTCTGGGGATCGAAATCGTAGTTCCAGACATGCTCCATTATCATGGTCTTCGAGACCACCCTGCCCGCGTTGCGCATGAGGTACTCAAGGAGGGAAAATTCCATAGGCTGGAGATCGATGTCCCTGTCGGCCCTCTTCACCTCCCTGTTTATGAGGTTCACCGAAAGGTCTCCCACGGCAAGCCTCATCGGCTCCGTCACCCCCGTGGAGCGGCGCACCAGCGCCTGCACCCTCGCCAGAAGCTCGGTGAAGGCGAAAGGCTTGGTGAGATAATCGTCCGCCCCCGTCTGCAGGCCCTTCACCCGGTCTTCCACCGAACCCCTTGCGCTGAGGATGATAACGGGCGTAGCCACCTTGGCCTTGCGTATCTCCTCCACCACGGACAGACCGTCAAGGCCGGGGAGCATGATGTCGACGATGGCTGAATCGTAAGGTTCCGTCATCGCCAGCCCGAGGCCTTCCCTGCCATCGGTGACATGATCGACGGCGCAACCCGCGGCCTTCATTCCTTTTATAATGAATGACGCGATCTTTTCATCGTCTTCAATAACCAGTATCCTCAACGCCCCGCCTTCCTGTAGAGCCGGCCCGAATAGATGGGCTCTTCCTTATCCTTGCACAGACAGAGGATTTTCGTCAATTGCCCTGCCAGATCATGCTCCGTTTTCGCCGTTTATGGTCCGAAGCAGGTCAAGGGGGTGCCTGAGCACGCATCCCGCACCGTGAGAGACCAATTCCTCTTTCGTCCGGAAACCCCAGAGGGCCCCTGCCGGGAACATTCCGGCATTGCGTGCGGTCTCCATGTCAACATCGGAATCGCCCACATATATCAGACCTTCGGGCTCGATCCCCAGGTGACGGCTTATCGACAAAACACCTTTCGGGTCCGGTTTCTCCGGCATCCCGGCGCCGGCCCCGATTACTGCGGAGAATCGCCGGCCAGGAAACAGTGACACCACCATCTTTTTCGTCAGATGATCGATCTTGTTGGAAAAGACAGCGGTTTTCATCTTGCGCCGATCAAGCTCGTCAAGGAGATCCGCTATCCCCTCATAGGGTCGTGTCTTGTTCACATAATTCTTGCCGTATTCCTCCAGCATTGAATCGCGGCACATGGAGACCCGGGCTTCATCACGCGCATTTTCCGGCAGCGCCCTTACAACAAGGTTTTTCATCCCCCGGCCGACGAAGAGCTTGTACTCCTCGAGACAGCGCGTCGGAAAACCATGTCCTCTCAGGACGTTGTTCATGGAATCGGCTATATCCTCCAGTGAATTGACCAGCGTTCCATCGAGGTCAAAAATAACTCCCTCGAACCCCATGGTGCTTCCTCCGCTTTTTGTCTAACCCTTCCCGCGTCATCGGAAAAGACCCGACGGTGCGGTGAGACAATAACAATAATATCTAGTTAAACCATAAAACAGCGGAGCATTGAAACACTTAATGGCGGCAGTTCCCGGCACTCCGGGAAATCCCGACGGGTTCGGCGAGCGGCAACACATGAAGATAGAGCTCATAGGGAACTCGCGGGCGGGTTCCTGGGAGGCATCATCTCCGGCGGGACATCCGGTGTTGTGTCCGGCCACGGACTTACGGTGGAGAACGCCGGACAGATCACGGGCTCAGGGGACAGATGAGAATAGGATCATCTTAACGGTGAGATCCTCCATCGTCCTTATCACGCAATTTGGTTGGTTCGTCCCTCTATGTGTCTTCTCGGTTACATAGCGGATCCGAGGAACAGGATCGTGCCGTAGGATTTGTCCATATGGGAAAAGGGCACACGATTCTTCGAAAGGGCAGGGAATATTCCACCTGAGAAAGAAGGGGGCAGATGAACTTTCGTACCAAACTTCTCGTTGTTGTCGCGGTGATGATCGTTGTCAGCGTCTTTTTATCCTCGGTCATCACTTACCTATCCGCAAGACGGCACCTTGAGTCAACCGCAAAGAGGCAAATGGAACAGACGGTGGCCCTCATCGCCAAGCAAAGCCAGATAGGTCTCGACAGGTTCAAAACCGACATGGAGCTTCTCGCCGAATCACGACTGGTCCATCACATTGTCAGATCTCCCGGGAACAAGGCCCTCATTCAGGAGGCCAATCTGACCTTTCTGGACATTGTCAAGAAAACTTCTGTCTATCAGTCCATCAATCTTATTGACCGGGACGCCTGGTGCATTGCGTCCTCCTATCCCGACCGCATTGGATACTCCCCCATGCGCCAGGTCGTCGCCACACGCCCTGATTTCAGAACGGCAGTTGCGGGAAAAACAACGATTTCACAGGTGCTTTTCAGCCACGGCACGGGGCGGCCCAATATAGCGGTCAGCGTTCCCGTCAAACAGGAAGGCAGGGTTGTGGCCGTGATCCGCGCCATCCTGGACCTCGATCAACTCAATGATTATTTTCTCACACCCCAGGAAACCATACACGGGGGAAAGGCCTATTTCTATGACCCCTGGATGGAGACGACCCTGCCCGAGGGATGGTCTATTCCCAACATCATACGATCCAAACCATACATGCGGCCGGACATTCCCGATCTGCCCGAATTCATGGCAAGCCGCAGCGGCGTCGTCAGCTATCCCTCAAAATCAGGTCCCCGTCTGGCAGCATTTCTGAAGACCTCGGACCCCGAATTTCTGTTTGTGATCGAAAGGCCCCTGCGGGCTGTTCTCGCCCCTATTCAGACAATGGGCAAGATCACCCTGGTCACACTCGTTGTCATGCTCCTTGTTATCACCTACGCCGTTTTCACGATGGCCAACCCCCTCCTGAGAAGGCTGGAGAAATGTATGATCTTCGTCCGGGACATTGAATCCGGGCTTCTCGACAAGAAGCTGGATACAAGCGGCACCGACGAGATCTCCCAACTTGCCCGGGGCCTTAACGCTATGACCCAGAGTCTCCGGGAAAGCCGGACTGCTCTGGAGAAGGCGGAGCGTTTATACCGGGGACTTTTCGAGAACGCGGTGGAAGGGATATTCGTCACCGATCCGGAGGGCGTCATATTGAATGCCAACCCGGCCTTTGCAACCATCATAGGCTACGGCTCTCCCGCGGAAGTCATTGGCAGGAATGTATCCCATCATTACTCCTCCTCCAAGCGCGGCCGACTGCTGGAACTGCTTTATACACGGGGAACAGCCAGAGGCTTCGAAATCGTTTTTCGGCGGCGGGATGGGCTTCAAAGGACCGGATCCATTTATGCCAGAGCTGACAAGGACGAACAGGGAAAGATACTCCGAATCCAGGGTATCCTCGATGATATTACGGAACAAAAGGAGATCGAGAGAGAGCGCCTCCGGGCCGAGGAAGCAGAGCTTCGATCCGTCCAGGCAAAGCTGGAGGCCCTTCGGTACCAGATCAATCCCCACTTTCTTTTCAACGTCCTCAATTCCCTGAGCGCCCTCGCCCGAATAAGTGCGCGACAGACAGACCAGCTCATTCAACAGCTTTCCCGCTATCTGCGTTCGACCATTTCTTCCAGCGAATCCGGTTTTGTGCCCTTGCGCCAGGAAATGGGAACCATAGAGAGCTATCTCAACATCGAGAAAGTCCGCTTTGAGGATGATCTGCAGGTGAACATAGAATTGCCTCCGCAGATCATGGACGTACAGGTGCCTGAACTCATTCTTCAGCCTATTGTGGAAAATGCCGTCAAGTACGGGACGAGAACGTCGGACCTGCCGCTTAGAATAACCATCGAAGGCTGGCTTACCAATGATAACCTCCTTCTCGTAGAGATCACCAACACGGGGTACTGGGTATCGACGGAAGATGGGGAAAGAGTCAGGAAGGGAGTGGGTATCGATAATCTCCGCAAACGCCTGAACCTGATCTATGCCGATCAGTACCTCTTCCAGACGGAAGAAGGCAACGGACTGGTTCGCGTCGTCGTTGGAGTACCGTTAGATACCGGCACCAGGCAAACACGGCCTCAGGCGTGATAGCCTTGCCCCGACGTTCCCGCCACCCAGGGCTCCCTCTTTCCCCGGTCCTGTGTTCACAAAATGGTTGCCCATTGCCGCAATGGTGCATTAAAATCAAGATTGACAAGAGACTATGGAAAAGGATCTGAAAACCCATATCAGGGTCCTCATTGTGGACGATGAACGTCTTGCCAGGGCAAACCTGAAAGGGCTCCTCAAAGAACACTCTTATGTCAGTGTTGTCGGAGAAGCCCGGAACATAACAGAGGCCCGGAAGATCCTGGACGAAGTGCCCGTTGATCTCATTTTTCTGGATATCCAGATGCCTGGAGGGTCCGGATTTGATCTGCTGGAGCAGTTGGAACAGCGGCCGCATGTTGTCTTCGTTACAGCCTACGACCACTATGCCACCCAGGCATCTGGGTCAGGGGCCCTGGACTTTCTCCTCAAGCCCGTCGACCCGGACCGCCTGGGTGAGTCCCTTCAAAAAGCCTTGCCCTGTCACCGCGATTAGAACCATCCCGCCAATTCTTATACCACTTCTGGATTACCTGTCTCTACGATGGGGAGGCACGCGAGAGGGCTCGACACCCTTACCCTTGACGTCCCCTGAGGGAGGAAGGCCCGGTGGTGCCCCTTTCGCTGACGAAGGTCTCGGAGGCACAGGAAGAGGGTGAGAGACAGAAGAAGGGGCTTTTGGGGCGGAAGGCCTGGTCGCGCCGACAGGAGCGGATGAAGCATTCTTGCCGCCACGCTTCGCCGGATCCACGAGGTACACCGACACACTCTGATCACCCCTTTGGAGAACAATGCTGTCCTTGTTTATGTCTGTCACCGAATAACCAGCGTAAACGGTCCCCTTCCTCAGTTCGCTCTGTCTTTTTCCCCGGCCGGGAGATGTCGTCGGATTCTTCTTGTCTTCGACGAAGGCGACAAGTTCCTTCCCGTAACGGATTATGCCGCAGAGGAAGAGCTCCGGTTTTGGCAGTTCCTTCTTTGTGTCGATAGGTATCACCCTTTGGGGATGGAAGAGGTTCATCTCACTGACGACCGCATAATCGGTGGGAAGGGGCGCCGAACGCTCTTCGGCGGGATTTTCCTGCAGTGCCGCCTCTTTCGGTACGATACGGGGAAGCGTGAGACGATAGTTCATACTCATCGCCGGGTAGATGATACCGATACTCGCCAGGACCAGAGCAGTCGTCAATAGAAGATTGAGGAGAGTCACATTACGCGTGATGGACCGCAATACCTTCACCATGTCATCTCCCTCCCCCTAACGAAGAGAGGCGCAGTTTCACCATGAGTTCCCTGGGATTCCGGAAGTTGCGCACCCTCGTGTCCACTTCCCGTACGACGATGTAGGGTGTATGAGTTTCGATACCGAAGAGGATATCGCTTAACGCTCTTGTGTCGGGCAGTGCCACGTCTATGCTGATGCTCACAACCTGGAACGTGCCTGATCTCTCCGTCTTTTCAACGCGTTCGCTGGCAATGGAGCCGCCTCGTCCCGTGATTATGCCCTTGACCGTCTCCTGAAGAGCCGCCGCACACAGCGTCAGCGTCTGCGCCTCGATAATCTTCGATGCCGCAGCCTCTCTCTTCTCTTTCAAGGCACCAAGCCTCTCTTCGAGCCGGGGCCTTTCGGCGATCATCTCCATGCACTTCGTAAGCGCCCTTTCCCGTGCAGCGCTTGTCTCCCCGAGAGAGACCATTTCCCTGCGGGCATTCACAAAACCATACTGGTAAACGGTGAGACCCGCGAGAACGATGATCGCGGGGATTGCGTACATGAGAAGCCTATTTCCTTGCTTCATCTTTCTTCACCGTCCCTTCCTTTTTTGCCTCCTCCTTCCTGAATCCTTCCAATTCCATGCGGATGACAAATCGCTCAGAATTGAGCCGGTGGTCCTTTACTGTGGGCGAGGCGAATTCGACCTTCCTGAAGAGGTCTGATTCCTCGAGCAGCGAGAGAACGGTCGTTGCCGAAGCGGCATAACCTTCGATCTCCACGGTCTCTTCCGTGATTCTTGTTCTTGTGAGCCATGCCGCCTTTGGCAGGAGTGAGGTCAACCCCTTGAGAACGTTGAGCAGCATAGGTCTCTTTATCTTGAAATCTTCAATCTCGTCGATCTCGCCCTGTAAGGCTTCCACCCGTTTCCTCAGCCCTTCCACCTCCATTACGTCCTTCCTGCGGGCCTTAATCTGCCCTTCGATGGCATCGATCCTGCGTTTCTGAATCTCAATGGGCACCACCACATAAGGGATCACCATCATGACAAGGAGCGTAGCAAGTACGAGGGCGGTGATCAGGGATGCCCTCCTTTTTCCGCCGGCATTACCGCGCGCAAGGTCGAAGGTCCTCATGCCCGGCGACAGGGCCTCGAAAAGCATAGCCGCGGGAGCAAGGGGAGCGCTCTCCGGGCTTGTTTTGAAGAGGGACATTATCTCGCTGTCCTTGATCACCCTGTGGGGGGTGTCCGGCAGGATATCCCCGACCCCGGAGCCGTTCTCCGGAAGGAGGCACACAAGCGGCGACCCGGCGGCGGCACTCTCTGTGTGAAGGATGGCCCGCACTTCGTCGTATCGTCCTTGCGGGTCTTCCTCCTCACCATATTCGCCCAAGGAACCGTAGAAATTCCCCGTCAGGTTGCCTTTCTCAATGGACCATCCTTCGTATCCTCGCATGCCGACGTGAAGGGATACAGCGGTTTCGGCCCCGGCAAGGCGGCAGCACAGCCGCGTCATACCCACCGAGGGCGTTGATATTCTGCCGGGTGGGAAACCTTTTTCCGCCAATGCCGCCACGTAAGGGTTCAGCGTTTCCTTTCTGACGGCCATGAGGGCTATGGGAAGCGTCTCGCCCACTTCAGCGCCGACGATGAAATCATACATGGCATCGGAGGCTGTGAGGGGGGTAAGTCTGTCGATCTCGTAACCCACAACTGGCCCTATGTTCTCTTTCACAGTTGAGGGCAACCCCGCAGTCCGTATGACAACCCATTCTCTGGGAATACCCAGCAGCACCCGGGAGCCTCTGTGTCCCAGTTCGTTTATCGCACGGGATACGGCGGTTACAAGATCACCGGGGGTGGGAAATTCACTCTCTTCAAAGGCATACCTTACGGATCCCGTAAGCCGCCCGCGGTTAAAAAAGCGCTCCCCCGCCGCTGCGGATATGCCGCCCCGTTCTATACAGATCGCCAGATAGCGCTCCGGCAGAAGTATGCCTTCCACCAGGTTGCAGTTCAAGACCGTCCACACCCTCAGGCACAGGGGTTCCAGTCTCGCCCTGACGGTCCTCAAGGATACAAGGCTTTTGAGGACAAGAGGGTGACTGGGGATCAGGGGTCCAATCTTCATCGTGTTGTCTCCGCAGGGGTCTTGTAATAGACATATTCGTATGTTCCTCCCTTTGGAACGAGAACTACCGCCCGGATACCATGGCCGTCCCTGACACCTTTTCTGTAACCCGTCGAGTCGATGGCATAGCCGATGGATTCAGTGGTATCAATATAAGATGATGCCTTGCTGTACTGCCCTCCCATTATTGCTCGCACATCGTCGAGGGATTTAAATTCCTTCTGTTTCCTTTCATCGACAACCTTTGCGGCCCGGTCTTCCGATACGCCGGGCAAAGCCATGATTACCTCCTTCGGTGCAAAGTTGACATTTATCCTCGATACATCTCCATAGACGGTAACGAACCGGATGAGAGCCTTTTGTTCCTTCGTTCCAAAAAGGATATCCGGCGTCACGCCTTTCACGAGAAGGAGTTCCTCCACCGTATCAAAGGGCCCGTTCTTCGCTTTGTAGGGATTCGGAAGGGATTGATAGTAGTCGTCCTCGGCACCGTTCAGGCGGTGAAGGATATCATTGTCCATCCAGTCGAGGGCTGAATCAACGATGGTGTCCGCCGTCTCCTTCGGAACGCCAAGATTGACGAGGAGGTTATCAAGGATGATCTTGTTCTCGTCGTTCATGGTATTGAGGTTTATCCTGCCCGCCTCATTGAAGATCTTCACGGCATACCTGTCATCGCCGATATCGCCCTCGATGACCGTGCCGTCAACCCTGAAAGTCTCACCGCTTTCGGGGACGATCGTTTTATTCAGGTTCTCCTGCCGGTAGTATATCTCCAGAATAGCCCGTTCCAGCCCCGCCTGCGCGAGGAAGCTCTCCGCCAGGGAATCGCGAAAGAAGAGGGCTGCCCTGGATTCGGTCTTCGCGAGAAGGGAAAAGGACATCGCAATGACCATAAGGACGATGACCACCCAGAGCACCAGGATGAGGGCAAAACCGCCTTCTTTGTGGAGAAATATTCTCTCTTCCCTCATGTCGTTCCCCCTTCTTCAGAATCCTCCCGGGAAGGCTTCCTGGTCCGCAGGGGTATGGTGAGAGAAAGCTTTCTCGCTCCCTGTTCGAGATGGAGCTTTACCTTTTGCGGGAGGTCACTGGTATCTGCCATCTGATCCGACCAGCCTCCTCCCAGGCCCTTTATCTTCGAGGTCTCAAGGTATTCGAAGCGGATGGCGTCGAAACCGTCGAGAAGCCTTGATTCTCTTGAATTTTCCATGCCGATGGTGTTTTCCTTCAGATAGAGCACCTGTTTACCTCTCTCGTCCCTTTCGATCCTGTATGAGGCGATGACATACCCCTTTCGGCCGCTGAAGAGAGAGCGGTTTGTCGCGAAGGTCATCGAATCGCTTGTGCCTATGAACACCGATTTCTTGAGACTCTCTTCTTCCTTCACAGTCAGAGGAAGACAGGACTGCAACTGGGAATCGATAAGCCTCATGGAAACCCTGAGGCGTTCCATCGACTCGGCCTTCCGCTCGCCCCCCTCGAGAGACCGGTATCCGGCCCGCATTGAGGCGGCAAGAATGATGACGATCATGGCGACGAGGACGATGGAGATCGTAAGCTCCAGGAGCGTGAAACCCCCCGACCGAAAAGGGCGGCTCTTACAGCTTCTCATTCGTGATCACCTCTCTCTTGACCGTCTTGTAGGTCTTCAGAGACAACGACCTCTTCTTCGTCCCCTTCCGCCAGGAGACATCCAGCACCACCTCAAGCACCTTCCAGGGAAAATCCTTCGTGCGCTCCCCGAGCGCCTCGGTTACGGTTATATCCATCACATATCCTTCCCTCGTCTCGCTTGACGTGCCCTCCTTCACCTGACCGCCTTCGAGTACCTCCCTCATCCTGATATCCGCGAGCACCGTTGCTGTAAGGTAGTCGTCGGACATCCACAGTGTCTTGAGGTTCGCCGAAAAGAGTTGGAGGACAACAGTGACCACCGTGGCGAGAATGACAATGGCCACAAGGATCTCAAGGAGTGTAAAACCGGGCGAAGACCTGTAAGGTCCATTCCTCATTCTCTTCCCGGACATATTCTTCGCCTTCACCGCACCTCCTGGATTCCGGCCTGAAGCCGGAATGACGCAGAAAAAAGAAACGTCAGTCTCTTTCTCCGTCGCCTTTCACCACCACGGCCCCGATGACGGGATCGATCTCTATTCTGAGTGTCCTTTTCGCATTTCTGAGAATGATCTCGCACGCCGCGACCGAGCCCGACGCGTCGGCGATAATCTCGTATTCCCCCCCGTGGAAGCTGCCTCTTACGGGGTCTATGATACTGATGGCGATGGCCTCCGGGACGGCCCGCCCGGCTCTCCCCTCCATGCCGTAGGTCCTGCGACTGAGGTCGATGATCACCCTCTGTTCTTCCCTTTTGTTCATCGCCTCGATACGCGCCATGCGGATAAGGCCGGAGAGTTCCCTACCCGTCGCACCGAGTTTCGCCGAGGGCAGGTGATTTGCGAAATGCACGCCCGACAGGCCAAGGAAGAGCACCATGAGGACCATGACTATAACCAGTTCGAGAAGCGTAAAACCCTTGCCGTTCATCTTCAAAAGGGCAGCTCCAGGATGCCGAATATGGCAACAAGCATGGAGACGACGATGAAGGCGATTACAAGCCCCATGGTGAGGATGATCGCCGGTTCCAGAAGACCCATGAATCGCTTCACCGAGTCCTTGAGGCTCTTTTCATACGTAGTCGCCACCTTGAGCAGCATAGTATCGAGTTGTCCCGTCTCTTCGCCCACCTTGATCATGGACAGCGCCAGCCGGGGAAAGACCTTCGCGTCGGTGAGCGGCGCGGCAATGCCCTTGCCTTCTTTGACGTCCTTTGCCACCGCCGCGATGGCGGCGGCAATGACGCGGTTCCCGATGACGTCTTTGGAGTTCTGCAGGGCCTGCAGGAAAGGAACGCCGCTTTTTATCAGGGTCCCCATGGTCCTGCAAAAACGGGCCGTTTCGAGCTTGCCCACAACGTCCCTGAGGAATCTGAACTTCAACTTGTCCCAGGCGATGGCGCCCCGTTCGGTCTTTATAAAACGCCGCAGTGCCAGCACCCCGAATGCGCCCGCCGGAAGGAGAATCCACCAAAAACCCCTCAGGAAGGTGCTGAAGTACAGGATCATCTGCGTGGACACAGGCAAGGCCCCGCCCATCTCCTTGAAGAGAATGGAAAAGCGGGGTATGACGAAGGTAAGGAGGATGATGATGGAAATACCCCCCGTTATGGCGAGGATCACGGGATAGATCATAGCCGAGTAGACACTGTCCTTCAGTTCCTTTGCCGTCTCGAGGAACTCGCCGAGTTTCTCGAGGACGATATCCAGGACGCCGCCCGTCTCACCGGCCCTGACCATGTTGACGTAGAGCTTGGGGAACACCCCGGGATGGTTCTTCAGGGCATCGGAAAAGGAACTTCCCTCCCGTATGGACTTCAGAACGGAATTGACCACCTCCTGCATCTGCCTGCCTTCGGAAACCCCGGCGAGGATGTTGAGGCTCCGGTCGAGGGGAAGGCCCGCGCCGATAAGCGCCGACAACTCAGCGGTAAAGGTGAGAAGGTCGCCCTTCGATGAGCGCAGCGACATGCCCTTTTTGAGGACCCCCTTTCGCGGAGATGTAACCTTCAGAGGAATGACACCCGCATCCTTCACCCGCTCCAGGGCCGAGCCTTCATCGGGTGCCTCGATGACGCCTTCGACAATGGTGCCTTCAAGAGTCGTCGCCCTGTATGAATATACGGCCAATCAATCCTCCCTTGTCACCCGTAAGACCTCGTCCAGGGTGGTTATGCCCATACGGACCTTCTCGATCCCGTCCTCGAGGAGCGTCCTCATCCCGCTTCTTCTCGCCTGTGCCTTGACCTCGCCCTCGTCGGCCCCCTTCAAGGTCAACCGCCTTATATCTTCATCAACAAGAAGGAACTCGAAGAGCCCCGAGCGCCCGAAAAATCCCGTCTGCGCGCAGGCCTCGCAGCCTGCTCCCCGGTAAATGGGAACACCGCTGCCCATGCCGAGGGCCATGAGTTCCTCCACCTCGTCGGATATGCCCACCTGACTGCGGCATTCGGGACAGATCATCCTCACAAGCCGCTGTGCGAGGATACCCCGCACCGTGGACGACAGCAAAAAGCTCTCCACGCCCATGTCAAGAAGGCGTGTGATCGCGCTCGGCGCGTCGTTCGTATGGAGGGTGGAGAATACGAGATGCCCCGTCAGTGCCGACTGGATGGCTATCTGGGCCGTCTCCAGGTCGCGGATCTCGCCGATCATGATGATATCCGGGTCCTGCCTGACAATGTGGCGCAGCGTGCTGTTGAAATCCAATCCGATCCGGGGTTTCACCTGGATCTGGTTCACGCCTTTCAGCTGGTATTCCACGGGGTCTTCCACGGTAATGATCTTTTTTTGGGGCAAATTGATCTTGTCGAGCGCCCCGTAGAGGGTCGTTGTCTTGCCGCTGCCCGTGGGCCCCGTCACAAGGATGATGCCGTTGGGCTTCGTGATGAGCCTGTCGAGAGACTCGAGCATGGCCCGGGAAAAACCCAGCCTGTCAAGGTCGATGACGATGCTCTCCCTGTCGAGTATCCTCATTACGATGCTCTCCCCGTTCACGATGGGGATGGTGGAAACCCTGATGGCGATCTCTTTCTCGCCCACGCGCAGTCGTATCCTCCCGTCCTGGGGAAGTCTGCGCTCGGCGATGTTGAGCCTGGCCATGATCTTGATGCGTGAGACGATGGCGGCCTGAAGCCTCTTCGGTGTCGATTCCACATCGTTAAGAACACCGTCTATCCGGTAGCGGATCTTCATCTCGTCCTCGAAAGGTTCGATGTGAATGTCGCTCGCCCTCGACTCTACGGCGCGGGTGATAAGCAGGTTGACCAGCCTGATGATGGGGGCCTCCGAGGCGAGGTCCTTCAGATGACCCACATCCTCTTCTTCCTCGTCGTGTATGAACTCGTAGCCCTCCTGTTCGTCGATCCCTTCTATGATCCTGTCGATGTTCTGCTGCTCCTTGCTGTAGAATCGCGAGATGTGTTCGTCGATGACGGCAAGGTCCCCGGTATGGACCAGGACATCGCCCGCGGCGGCTACCCTGAGCGCATCGACAAGTTCGCGGTCGGAGGGGTCGGCCATGATGACCTTGAGCGTTTTGTCCTTCCACTCGAAGGGAATGATCCTGTTCTCCCGAATAAAGCGCGTCGAGACTCCATCCAGAACCAGGGGCATTCTGGGGAATTCCTCCGGTGAGAGGTAGACTACCGTTTTGCCCTTCACGACTTTCCTCCGCCATCGGGCGCCGCCTCTGGTGCCGGCTTTTTTACTGCCGGGCGGCCCGGCGGCCGGGGGCCTTCAGGTTCTTCCCGGTCTTTGCTCTGCCCATTCTCCGTCGTTTTGTTCGAACTCTGCTGAACCTGGTTCTGTTTCTGCGTTTTTTGTACCCCGTTCCGCTGCGCCACGGTATCACCAGCCGCGGGTGAGACTTCCGATTGCATCATTTCATGCTTTTTCGTTCCCAACCCTTCCCTGATCTGCCGCACCGGTTCCGGCGTGGGCTGCTTGCGCACCTCGTCCTTTTTCCCGTCCCTTTCCTCCTGCGGGACGTCGCGGATAAGCTCTTCCTTCTTCAGCTTTCCCTTGCCTGTTTTCGTTATATCGTCAACATAGGAGGATGTGGCCTTCCGGGCATCCCACTGGTTCTTGATGACCCGCGGGGTCAAGAGTATGATCAACTCCTTGCGGTGGTTCTCGTCCGTGGTGCTGCCGAAGAGATAGCCGAGAAGAGGTATCTTGCTCAGGTAGGGGATGCCCGATCGCGCCGTCGATGTGTCCTCCCTGATAAGCCCTCCAATGAGGACCGTCTGACCATCCTGGACGACAAGGTTCGTTGTCGCCTCCGTCTTCTTGACGATGATGTTCGTCTCGCCGTCGAAAAGGGTGATCGTGTCGTAGGAAGAGACTTCCTGGGCAAGGTCGAGGGTAACGAGGCCGCCTTCGTTGATGCGGGGCTTCACCTTGAGGATGATACCTATATCCTTGTACTGGATGGTCCGCTGAGCGGCTGTGGTGGTGGACGCTATCGTTTCCGTTGTCACGATGGGAACCTGCTCTCCCACCTGGATGCGCGCCTCCTTGTTATCCGTTACGAGTATGCGCGGCACGGCAAGGAGCTTTGCCTTTGATTGCGTCGCAAGCATGTCGATGACCGCCTTGAAATCTCCCCCCACCGTCCCCGCGAAGTTGAAGGTGCCGCTGTCTGTAGTGCTCGTGGATGTAGCGCCTGGCACGTCGAATCCGACGGTGCCGTCCAACGCCCCCAACACACCGTTCATGCCGCCCGGCGAGAACTGAAGGGCCCAGGAAACACCCAGCTTCAGGTCGTCCTTCAGGGATATCTCCGCAATCACACCTTCGATAACGACCTGTCTCGGGATAATATCGACGCGGCGGATGGCCTCCTTGATGACCTCATAATCCTCGGGTGAGCTGAGGATAACAAGGGAGTTGAGGTTCTCCTCGGCGATGATCTTCGTTATGGGAGATACAAGGCCCTCTCCCATGTGGGAATCCGATCCGGACAATCCACCCAGGGCACTGCGTGCCGCCGCGACCGGAGACTCTTTCGAAGCGGACGTTTTCGGGGAGGCGGAAGGCGACGCAGCAAGGGGTGGGTTTGCCGCGCCGCCCCGTCCGGAGGAAAGGAAGACCTGCTGCAGAATGTTCGCTATATCTTTGGCCTTGCTGTTCTGGACATGGTAGACAAAAACCTGGGGCTTCTTTTTTCTTGTTTGTTCGCTGTCGAAAAGATCGATGAGCTTGAGCAGTCTCTTTACGTTCGCGTCGGTGTCTACGAGCATGATGTGATTGATGCTGGACACATCGATGACCACGGCGGTTGTCGTCAGGAAGGGCGTGATAAGTTTGATGATCTCCGCCGATTGACTGTACATGACAGGCACGACACGTATGATGGATTTGCCCTGGACCTCGATGGAATCCGGATCTCTGCCGACGGTCACCTCCGCGGGTTCCCTGGCGACGTCGCTGATCGGAACGATCCTGTAGAGATCGCCTTCTTCCACAACACCCACTCCGTTAAGCCTCAGAATGACCTCCATGACTGAAAGCACCCGGTCGCCCTCAATAGGAGTCACGGAACGGAACGTGACCCGTCCCTTCACCCTCTGGTCCACAACATAATTGACCCTCAGGATCTCACCGAAAACGGTCTGGATGACCTGGTACATATCGGCATCATCAAAGGAGAGGCTGACGGGGCTGGACGCCCTTGCCGTCAGCTTTTTAGCCTTTTCAGATGGCTGCGTCGCGAGCGGACCCGTTGATGATGGACCCTCTGTTGCCCCATTGTGCTGCGATACCTGCCGGGGGATTGCCGTTCGCGGGTTGTCGTCCCCATACGAAGGACTCACCGTCAGCGTGAAAAAGAGGCACCCGAAGAATACGAGCTTTCCGCAATTTGTCATCATTGATCCATCACCCACCGGAGTTTTTGCGAGACCAATAGGATTCTAAGGTTATGCGACATCAGTTCACATCCTAATGGGATAAACCGGACCGATTACGGTTCTAAGAAGGCCGGTACCCCTGCAAACCGATGCCTGCAACGGCCATGGTGTGAGTCAAATCCCGGAATAGTACCATCATGCCCGAAAATGTGATGAACGAGCCGCCGGGGGTAGTGACAAAAAAGAGGTGCCGGATTAATCTCTTTCCAAAAGTAAAACTGCCGGCATCATTTCACGGCAGACAGGGAGGATACATGAAAACTCAGTACGGATATTGCAGGGACAGGCGCGGTTTCACACTGGTGGAGCTCCTCGTGGTCATGGTCATCGTGGGGCTCCTCGTTGCCCTCGTGGGTCCCAAGGTCTTTCCAAAGCTCGGCAAGGGCAAACAGGCCGCGGCCAGGGCGCAGGTCGAGCTTCTCGGCCAGACGCTCGACCATTTTCGCCTCGACGTAGGTCGCTACCCCACAACACAGGAAGGTCTCGGCGCCCTCGTCACAAACCCAGGAGCGCAGAACTGGGAAGGACCTTATCTCAAGAAGGCCCTTCCCAACGACCCCTGGGGCAAACCCTACCAGTACCAGTCCCCCGGTTCCCACGGAGAGTTCGACATCTACTCCTACGGAAGGGACGGCACACCTGGCGGCGAGGGTGAAGACAAGGACGTGGTCGATTGGGAATAGACAATCCTGACAATCTCGGCTCTTTTCACCTTCGGGCTCCCTGTATTTACCTCCGTCGTCACGGCAAAGGCCGGGACCCAGGAAAGACTGTAATCCCCCCTGCCCTGCCACTCTGCAAGACCACCCGGCCACCAATGGCCTGTCACATTCGGATCACGTTGGACAGCGCATGATAGAGTCCTCGAAGGACGGAAAGAAACGACAAGGGGCGGCTCTCGGGCCACCCCTTGTCTGCTCTATTATCCGGTCATCGGCTAAGCTTGACAGGTTTTCCTGTTACCCGTCACCCATGACCTGTTACCACTCTTTTACCAATTAAGCCTCAGTCCCCCCGTGAAGCCGTGGCTTATCTGGTCATTCGTGATGCCCAGATCATAGCCTACGAAGAAGTTAAGCATGTCGCCTTTCTTTCCCGTGAGGTTCAGGGAGAAAACGCCCGTGTCTCTTTCCGTTGTATCGGAGGCAATGACGAAGGAGCCTGCCGTTTCGCCTGCGAACCGGGCGTTGATGTTCGCTTCTGTGTCGCCGAACTCGTGAAGCCATTTGGCCCCAAATTCGGGGGTAAAGGTGAAGTCTTTTGCCGCCTTGAACTCCCGGGAGAGCTTCACACCCAGGCCGCTCTGGTAGGAATCGGTATTGTTACTGCCGGTTTCGAGATTTACTGAACCGGCGCCTGTTTCCGTAAAGCTGTCCGTATGGTTCCTCATGGCAAGGAAGGAAACAAGGGGCGTTGCGGTGATGCCGCCGAAGATGGGCACCTTGTAGCCGCCCTCCAGGTAGCCCGATATGTCGCTTCCGTCATAGGAGCCACGGGCCACCCGATAGATGTTGCCGAAGGTGAGATAGCGTTTCGTCTCGTAGCTGTTCTTGCTGTACGCGAACGCCGCGTCCACATACCACAGCTTGCTCGTCGGGACGTAGGAGCCGTACAGTGCCCCCTGGAAGCTTTCAACATCGGAGTTGTCCTGAAGCTGTTTCATGTCGACGCTGGTCTTCGAATACCCGACGGCCACGCCGGCCCGGATGTTGGGATTGATGAGGTAGTCGAAACCTGCGATGGCGCCGCCGATGGTGTAGTCATAGCGGGAGCCCGTGTCGCCGCCGTGGCGGTTGCCCATCACGCTGTACCCTTTGATCCACATTCCGTAGGGCAGCTTCTGCCCGGCCCTTGTCAGGGAAAACCCTGCGTCGTTTGCCACCGGGCCCCCCGATGCAAGCATCGTCAGGGGATCGGACTGGCGGTCGTTGAGCCCGAGGAAGCCAAGGCCCGTCGTGGCACCGCCGGTACGGCCGAAGAGGTTCTGATAGAAGCTCCCCTGCTTTACAGGAGCGACCGTTGCCGATACGCTGTGAGTCGTTCCCGATATCTGGTCGATGGCAGAGTTGAGAGCACCGTCGTCGAGAGAAAACAACTCATCGACAACGGTGACCATGTCGTCGGAGGAGGAATTGCCGTAGGCGTCGTCGATTGCCGACGCCACATTGCCCCTTGTGCCCGTGGCCCCTGCCTTCTTGAAATTGGATTTCATGTTGAGGTAGCTGTTCTTTGCGTCATAGGCAAGGGACATCTCCCTGTACTTCGAGTCTGACGTCACCGAGTCGAAGGTGCCGGTAAGACCGTTTGTCGTCTCGACTATGGTGTGTGTGCCCCCTTTGAGACCCTTGCTCACAACGGATACAGCGCCTCCGTTCAGTGTCGCCGTGTCGGCCGTTATCTTCCCGGCCTTGCCGTTGGAGCCAGCTCCCACCGTGTAGGTTGCGCCCGCCTCATGCGTGTAGACACCGCTCGCCTTGAGCACGCCGCCGAGGACCGATATGCTGTTGCCGCTCGAGAGGTCTCCGCCCAGGCTCCAGGTGCCGTCCCCGGACTTCTCTATGGTCTCGAAGTTGAGGAGGGTGCCGTTCTTTATCTCGCCCGAGCCGGTGAGGTAGACTGTATCGTCGGTACCTGAAACAATGCTGGAATCAGCCGAATTGTCAGCATCCACGTTGCCCGTTATGTCGGAGCCGTTACGGAGATAGGCAGTGTCGTTGTCGGCCCCCATGAGCACAGCGTTGCCGGATGTTCCGATGATAGTGCCTCTATTGTCGAGAATATTATCGCCCTCAGAGCCCCGGAACCTAATTCCCGTGGCACCCTCTATCGTACCGGCGTTACTAACACTGCTATCTCCTATAGTATCGACTCCCATCGTGGATCCCTTTATCGTCGCACCCTCTTCGTTGACAATAGAGCCGATTCCCAAGATACCGTTTGTTTTACCGATGATGGTACCACCCTTCTTATTGGTCAACCTGCTATCTTCACTAAACATGTATACCGCTGAATTCCCGACAATAAGACCTTCATTCTCTACGGTGCCGGCGATTCGAACACCGTAGGAGCTCGTGTCGAAGTCGCCGATGGTCCCAGTTTCCTTGTTGATCAAGGTGTTGGCACTAGACCCGTCCATCGATACACCAGAAACCCTGCCGACGATACTACCTTCGTTGATGACCGTGGAAGGACCACCAGTTGTCTGCACACCATAATTGTTTTTTGATGAAATGACTGCCTCTTTCTCATTGACCACGGTGCCTGCACCCAGTTGTATAGCGCTTCCAGTTGCTTGTATTGTCCCCCTGTTGGTGACGTTGCCGTTCAAATCGGCCTTTGTCGAATCACCGTCAGGATTTAACCAGATCCCGTTAGCGTAAGTACCGGTTCTTGCGACGGTTGCGCCCTTCTCCACGGTTATATTCCATCCGCCGGTCTTTCCAAGGATAGCGTACTTCCCGGTTTCAGCCGTCACGGATGCCCCGGATTTGACGGTGGCGTTCGTCTGGTTAGCAGCAGTGTTTGTCTCATTCTCGAGGACTATGCCTGCTGTGCGGGAGTCGTCTATTACAACCTCCGCAAGGGATGGTTTTACAATGCATGGTGCCGCAAGCATAAGGAGTGATACACCGCAGACCATGCCTTTCTTAAATGGTATTCTCATCTTCATAAATTCACCTTTTCCTTTAATATCCTTCGCTGTAACGAGATGAAGTGGAACGAAAGAGGATGAATCGCTCCATCCTCTTTCGTTTTCATATCTCCATTGTCATATGCCCGGACCCTCAGTTTTTAAAAGTAGCCCTGATCGTGTGATTCGCTGTCACATCATTGAACGTATAGGATTCATCGGGATTCTCTTCCATTTCTCCGTCCACCCACACCGCGTCTATCACCTTACCTAGCTCGGGCGAAATTGTGTATGTCTGGCTTCCGTGGGCGTCGACTTCAGTGACACCATCTGGGCTGATGGTGCCGCCTGCTTCGGCGCTTGCCGTGATGGTATACTTTGTGGCCGGCTTCTTGAAGGTGACGCTGATCGTATGATTGGCGGTCACGTTCGTGAAGGTATAGGTCGCTGTTGCGCCCTGGGACTGGCCGTCCACCAGGACGTCCGCGACCTCATAACCGTTAGAGGCTGATATGGTGAACGTCTGGCTTCCGCCGGATGTGACCGATACGGAACCCGAGGGGCTGATGGTGCCGTTTGAGCCCGCGGAGGCGTCGATCGTGTAGGTGGTCGCCGGTTTCTGCTTGAAGGTGACGGTGATCGTGTGGTTGGCCGTCACATTCGTGAAGGTGTAGGTCGTTATTGCGCCCTGGGACTGGTTGTCCACCAGGACGTTCTCAACCTCATAGCCATCAAGGGCTGATATGGTAAACGTCTGGCTTCCGCCGGATGTGACCGATACGGAACCCGAGGGGCTGATGGTGCCGTTTGAGCCCGCGGAGGCGTCGATCGTGTAGGTGGTCGCCGTGGACTTGAAGCTGACGGTGATTGAACCGTCCGCCTGCACGTTCGTGAAGGTGTACGCGTATGATGTTTGGTCTGCTGCCGCCGTTATGGTTTCACTGATTGTGCCCTTGACCACTGTTAGTTTGGCTATCACGTAGCCGGTACCAGCTTCTATGGTATATAACTGGCTTCCGCCCTTAGTGACTGTCGTGTTCTCCCTGGGACTGATAGTACCACCCGTGCTCAGCCAGGTTTTTATGGTGAATATCGATTGCTCCTTGAAGGTGGCGCTGATCGTGTGATCCTCAGTTACTTTCGCGAAGGTATATGTGTATGTGCTCCTTCCCGACGCTCCGGCCACGACGTTTCCGTCCACCGTCAAGGTGTCAATGCCATAACCGTCGGAGGCAGCTATCGTGAAGGTCTTCGTGGTGTCCCGCTCCATCTGCGACGTCCCGGGGCTTATCGTACCGTTCTGGCCTGCCGAGACCGCAATAGTGATGTGCTGTGGTTTCTTGAAGGTAACGCTGATAGCGTGATTCTGTGTCACGTTCGTGAAGGGATAGGAATACGTACTCTGGCCCGATGCCGCAGTCACAGTGTTTCCGTCCACGGCTAGTGTGTCAATCACATAACCGTTGGTGACATCGGCCGTTATGGTAAACGTGATATTCTTGCCGTTCCCCACAATCTGGTCCCCTTCGGGGCTCATGCTACCGCCATTACCCTCCGTGGCCGTGATGGTGTGGAATTGCTTGAATTTGGCGGTGATGGAGCCGTCCGCCGTCACGTCTATGAAGCGGTACGTGTATGATGCCTTGTCTGCTGCCGCCTTTATGGTTTCTGTCGTTGTGCCCTTGACCACTGTCAGGGTGTCGATGACGTAACCGTCACCGGCCGTCACCGTGAACTTCTGGCTGTTGCCTCCTCGGCCTACGATCTGGTTGCCGGCGGGGTTGATGGTGCCGCCCGTGCCCGCGCTGCTCGTGATCGTGTAAGTCTTCGTCTTGAAGGTAGCGGTGATTGAACCGTTCGCCGTCACGTTCGTGAAGGTGTACGCGTATGATGTTTGGTCTGCTGCCGCCTTTATGGTTTCTGTCGTTGTGCCCTTGACCACTGTCAGGGTGTCGATGACATAGCCTTCACTCGCCGTCACGGTGAACTGCCGGCTGCTGCCTCGGCCTACGGTCTGGTTGCCGGCGGGGTTGATGGTGCCGCCCGTGCCCGCGCTGCTCGTGATCGTGTAATCCTTTCTCTTGAAAACAACCTTAATGGTATGGTCGCTAGCCACTTTTGGGATAGTGTAGGTGTCTGTTGACCAATCCTGGGCCTTGTCGTCCAGTATCACCTGAGCAATACCGTAGCCCAGATTAGGCGTGAAGGTGAATGTCTGATCCGCACCGGGCTTCACCAGGGTTTTGCCGGCCGGTGTGATGGTGCCATTTCCTCCAGAAACCGATGCGTTGATGGCAAACTTGTAATTGCGCAGCTTCAGGACGGCGAAGTTGGGATTGAGAACGGCATCGCCATTGTTAGGGAAGGTGTATTTCGATTCTTCATTGTTGTCGCCCCTCCACGACACATCAGTGGTGCCCCCGACAACGATACCACCTGTTGTCGGATCTGTCGCCACGGAATAGGCCCTGTCTGCACCCAGACCGCCCCAGAAGGTGTACCACCTGCTCCTGCCACTGCTCGCGTCAAGGCCGAGGATCGCCATGTCGGTAATGCCCACGTCACCGGAGAAACCATGAATGGGATTCCCGTCGCCGTATTTGTATTTCCTCCAGGGACCACGGGCCTCTCCCGCCACGTACACCGTAGTACCATCGCTGCTCAGAGACATTGCGTGGGGAACATCCTCCGTACCCTCTCCGCCGCGGAAGGTGTGCCATGTGTAGCGGCCTTCGTTGTCCGTTTTCATGACGACAAAGTCGTAGTCCGGAACGGGTACAGTATGGTCAACTACCGGACAGTTATCGTGCACCGGCCAGTTAGATTGGCTGTATCCTGCGAGATAGTATTTATTGTTATCATCCACCGCTACCGCCGTGGCCCAGTCGTCGTCTGTCCCGCCGAAGAAGGAATGCCAGTGGTACTCAAGATCATTTCTGGCGAGGCGGGCAACGAACATATCGAAACCGCCGGAATGGGAATTACGGGGAGAAGCGTTGTAATGAACATGGTCGTCGTAGTTCCACTGCTTACTACTGGAACCGACAACAACCGGAAAGCCTTCCTTGTCGATGGCGATGGCTTCGCCCCAGTCGTCCGAGGCGCTGCTGCCGAGAAAGGTGTGTTTGACCCATCCTCCGTCACTTGCTCTGAGCGTCATGGCCCATGCATCGTTTCCGCCCTGGTAGGCCCGCGTCGGTTGGCAGAGCCTCTCGACCCTTTCCATGTCGTCTTCTGTAACATACTGGGTTAACTCGCTTCCTGACATTTTGGGCCAGCATCCGAAGAACTCGGCATCGGCCTTTCCAACCAGGAACACGCGTTCTTTATCGGCGGCAATGCCGTAAACCTCTTCATTCCACTTGGATTCCCCATGGAACGTGTGCCACAGGTACCCACCGCTATCAGCATTAAGGGCGAGGGCGTAGATGTCGCCAGAATAATACTTATAGTCATGACCGTATCCACCCCCGACACCATCCCTCACGTAATACACTATCGCTCTGGAATGCTGATTTACCGCTGACTCATTGTTGGGCCCGCCCCAGTTGTCCCTGCTTGTGCCCGTGATATAGAGCCTGCCATCGACTATGGTCATGCCCCTGACAGTGTCCTCTTCGAATCCTCCGTAGTAGGTGTACCACTTGAATTCGCCGTCGGGGCCAAACTTGACCACCAGGATGTCCTTGTTGTTGTCGGCGTTGCCCGAATGCCAGTGCAGCGGCTGGCCGGGACTGCCGTAATTCGGATCGGTCTCCTGGAACCCACTCCACTTGAGGCCTTCCGCCGCGATGAAGATGTTCCCATCGTCATCGACCGCAACGGCACTAAGATGCTCCCCTCCCGTCCTGGCCGACCCCGTAAACAGGTGCCACAGATGATACGGGTCCACGGTCTCTTTGCCGGATGCGGTCCTGGAGAGCGCCGGGAATAACAGCAGGAAAACAAAAAGAGAAGTCAAGAAATAGGTGATGAAGAATCGATTTTTTCGCTGGTTCATGAGCACTACCCCCTTCTTGAGTTTCTTGCGGGATCCCACCTGGTCGGACACGGATAGTGATCCGCAGCCGCCCCTTCCGATGGAATCCTGTTCTTAACAACGGGAATTTTTATCGCGGCAGACCTCGCCCTGAAATAGTTATGTCTCCAGGTTGGCTAATTTAGGGACGAACCTGCTGTTTATGGGGGGCTTTCTATTTCTTTGTTCCGTCTGTCCAGGTAGCGCCGGTGAGGTCGGCCTCGTTGAGGTCGGCACGGGTGAGGTTGGCGCCTGCCAGATTGGCGTATGAAAGATTGGCGCGGGAGATGTCCACGCCGGCGAGGTTTACACGGGTGAGGTTGGCGCGGGTGAGGTCGGCGTATGAAAGATCCGCAAAGGAAAGGCTGGCGCCGGTGAGGTCGGCGCGGGAGAGGTCGGCAAGGGCGAGGTCGGCACGCTCCATGTCGGTACCGGTGAGGTCCGCTTCGTTGAGGTCGGCGCCGGTGAGGTCGGCGCGGGAGAGGTTGGAACCGGTGAGTCTTGCACGGGAAAGGTTGGCGCGGGAGACGTCCGTGCCGGAGAGGTTGGAACGAGAGAGTATGGCGCCGGTGAGGTCGGCGTGAGAGAGGGTGGCCCGGTAGAAATTGGCCCGCGACAGATCGGCATCGGTGAGATTGGCGTGGGAGAGGTCAACCCCGGATAGATTGGCCCTGACAAGGCTGGCGCCGGTGAGGACGGCGCCGGTGAGGACGGCATGTGACAGGTTCGCTCCTGCAAGGCTGGCGCCCGAGAGGTCAGCACCCGAGAGGTTGGCGCACATGCCGCCATCCTCGCCATCGAGCCATTTCCGGTGTCGACGCAGGATCGTCTTCAGTTCTTTATCGGTTATCTCCATGATACTTTCCCTTCGCCGCATGAGAATGGAAGTCACCGACGGATGAGCAACAGCGGTGTCCTTCCCGGGAAAGAAAGTGCCGGCGATACCGTTGTTCCGCGGCTCGAGAATGCTTTGCCCTACTGGCTTCTCTTCCAGCCCTTGGCTATCAGGCAGGCATCGACCTCGTCACAAACCCGGGTGCCTTTGCGGGCATACTCCTTCTCTGCAACCTGCTCGCAGTATGCCTTGTCTCTGGCCCACTGGGCAGAGGTCATGCCGGGTTTTTCATAGCTTACGATGCAGCCTCCCATACCAGCCATCACGACGATGGCCGGCAATATCCATTTCTTTTTTCCCCTTCGAAGGTGCGACATCATCTTATCTCCTCCTCACATTTTGTGCGATCATCAAGACGATGTTCTCGACTCCGTCCGCAACATTCCGATTTCCATTTTCCTTCAATGGAAGATAATTTACAAGGAATATTCTCATTGTGGTCCGACGAAGGATCGACTATCTGAAATGGTTTTACAGTTTTACGGTTGCCCCTCTTGACATTCTGCCCCGGGAAGATGGACAATAAATGTACCGACCGTTTGCACCTTCACTTGAGGCCAAAACACCAGCGATGGTTCACAGGGGACAGGTATGAAAAAAGCTATCGAGAAACTCCTTGTGCAGTTGAGCTCCAGGTCGCCCGATATTCCCTTTGAGGTGTGTTTTTGGGATGGCCAGACAGAACGATTTGGCACCAACCCGCCTGCTTTCATCCTTGCATTCAAGACCAAGGCCGCCGCAAAACGCATCTTCAGCAGGGGATCCATGGGTTTCAGCGAAGAGTATGTCGATGGCAACATCGATGTTCAGGGCGATTTCCAGCAACTTGTTCGCATGGGCATTGACCCCCGTTTTCAGGACATAAAGCTCCCGGCACGGACCAGAGCTTCCATTCTCTGGCGGCATATCTTATCTCTCAACACGGTGAAGAGATCTCCGGGGAATATCTCACACCACTATGATCTGGGCAACGACTTTTACAGCCACTACCTCGACAAGAGTATGACATATTCCTGTGCCTATTTCAGGAACGGGACTGACACTCTTGAAAAGGCGCAGGAACAGAAATACGAGCATATATGCCGGAAGCTTCAACTCAAGGAGGGCGAGACGCTCGTAGATATAGGATGCGGATGGGGCGGAATGCTCCTTTACGCCGCCCGTCATTATGGCGTGAAAGGCCTGGGGTGCACCCTCTCGCCGAAACAAGCCGAATACGCCGAGAGAAGGGTCACGCAGGAAGGCCTGGGAAAGGCCGTCACCATTCTCCGCCAGGACTACCGGAACCTGAAGGGCCAATTTGACAAACTGGTCTCCATCGGCATGTTCGAGCATGTGGGAAAAGGATTTATCCAGAAGTTCATGGAAAGAACGAGATCACTTTTGAAGCCAGAAGGCATCGGCCTCATACATACCGTGGGAAAGGAGCGAAATGCAGCCGGCGACCCGTGGACAATGCGGTATATCTTCCCCGGAGCCCATATCCCCGTGCTTGACCACGTGATCCGGATCATGGGCAAGGAGGAGCTGGTTCCCGTCGATATCGAGAACCTTCGTCTCCATTACGCCTCGACCTTGGACGAATGGCGCAAGCGTTTCGACGCAAACGCGGACAAGGTCGAAGAGATGTTCGATGCACGACTCGTGCGCATGTGGCGCCTTTTTCTCAACGGCAGCGCCGCGGCTTTCCGATGGGGAAATATACGTCTCTACCAGATATTGTTCACCAACGGCCTGAACAACTCCCTCCCCATGACGCGGGAGCATCTGTACCGGTTCCACTGAGGGGGAAAACGGCAGAATTCTCCCGGCCGGGAGATCGTCGTCTCCGGCTTGTTCAGCTCTCGCATGTCAACTGCCCCTGCCTCCGGCACCAGGCGTCGACTGTCCCAATAACGCCTCCCGCATGATATCGATAGGCACAGCCTGATCCAACCATATCTCCAGGGCCTTTGCTCCCTGTTGAACCAGCATCTCCAGGCCATCGACGATGATTGCCCCATTGCGTTTGGCTTTGTCCAGGAACAGGGTGGGTCTGGGGGCATAGATCAGATCGTAGACGATGGTCCCGGGAAGGATCTTCCCGATCATTTCTTCGGAGACCGGCATCTGATCAACCTTGGGATGCATACCCATGGGAGTGGCATTGATGATGAGCCCTGCCCGGGGTATCATCCCCTCCAGCTCATCCCATGAATGCACCCTTAGAACTTGTTGAACGGGTGTGTTCCGCCAGCTCTCCGCGAAAGCGGCCAGCTTGTCCGGATTTCGCCCAAGAACGTGGACCTCGGGACACCCCAGGGAATGGCAGCCCACAACCACGGATCTGGCCGCCCCTCCAATTCCCAATATTACGGGGGTGACGGCCTTCCAATCCCGGTCCATTGCTTTCAAGGGTGCAACAAAGCCGAAAGAATCGTAATTGGTACCCTTCCAGCCGCTCTGCGTTCGCCAGACGGCATTCACGGCACCCGCGAGCCTCGCCTCGGGAGCGACCTCCGTCAGCAAGGGCATGATGGTCTGTTTATGGGGGATCGTGACGCTGAAACCTTTCACACCCATGGCTTCGAATCCCCGAAGCGCCGCGGCCAGGTCTTCAGGCCGCACGGAAAAGGGAACATAGACATAGTCGGCCTTGAGATGCTCTATGGCCGCGTTGTGCATCACGGGAGAGAGCGAATGGCCGATGGGGTAGCCAACGACCCCCAGCAGTTTGGTTGTTCCTTTGATCATCATCACCACCGGAATTTAAGATACGTAATCGAAGCATAAAAATCATCTCCCACAACACCACTCATGTCAAGATTTATGTGCACCGCCGCCTCGCAGGCGGATGCCCGGAGCGGATATGCGCACGTCTTAACGGAAGGCAGGATCGGACGGCCGGATTACGTACCGTATCGCTGGTCCGTTCCCTTCAAAGCCATGCTCTGCCGCAGGACACAGGTAGCAGATCAAGCGCCAGGCAATCCGATCAGCCGGGGTCTTTCGGCTGTGGCGCCAATCCCCCTCTCTCAAGCCGGTCTTCCAGTTCATCGATGTATGCGGAAAGCGTGTTCCCCGTCTGTTCCACCGCGGAGCGAAGATCATTGTCGAGTTGGTCCAGCCTGGCGAGCACGGCCGCCCTCGACTGGGCATCCAGTTCCACCTGTCTCTTCATCTCCCCATCCAGAAATCCTCGCAGTTCAGTCAAGCGCGAAGTCTCGGCCTGCTCTGCAAGCTCCCGTTTCTCCTGTAACTCCTTCGCGTTGCGGCGGGCCTCCAGAAGAAACGACGTCTGCAGATAGACGAGGAACACAAGGAAAAACACCGCAAGGAACACCAAAAGCCCAAGCATGACCAGTCCGAGCGGCGCCTGAACAACGGCAACCCCCAGAGAAAGAGTTGTCGGCATCAGGAAGGAACTCCAGTTGAGAGCGACGAAAACAGCAATTCCTGCAATGATCACCACCAACAACAGCGTGCGAATCTTCATACCAGTCAACCTCCTTGATAAAGAACGTCTGGGGTCACCCAGACGTGCGCTATGATTGAAAAAGAGCTCGTATTTCCGGAGAAACACCTCTGAAGTCGAGGTGCCTGGCCAGCTCCTCAACCGTGAATCTCCATTCACGAAAAGAGGCGTTGCCCCGTGCGCAGACTTTCCCGCTATCGTCCTTGATGACGCCGGAAAGGTAGTGAATTTTACCGGTCTTCTTGAGGAGGCTTCCTGAAGCGTGGTACGCCTTTCCGCACTCAACCGGTCTTTTGAACTCCACTTCGATCCTGGACGTTGCGCACATCTGCCTTGCCCCCATAAAGACGGTCCACCACATAACCTCGTCAAGTATCCCGGTTACGATGCCCCCATGAAGCATCCCGTCATAGCCCTGAAACTTGTCGCTGGCCGTGAATCCGCACGCCGCCTTGCCGTCGGCATAGTGCAATTCCAAACCAAGACCGCCGGTGGCCGGGCCGCAGAAGAAACACTTTTTGTAGCCTGGCAAGAGTCCATCCATAGATTATCCGCTCCTCCCAATCCTTTTTCTCTTTATTCTACCCACATTTCAACAATAATGTTTAGAACAATGTCGATCCCATGCCATTTGACAGGCACCACATCCAGAAACATAGCTTTTTTACGTCACGGCATACCTCGATGATGACATTAGACTGTCAGTCGGCTATGATAGAGCGGGATGTAAGAATAAGGGGGTATGCATGTCCTATAAATTCGATTCATTGTTGATCATTCTGAACAAACTTGACAGCGGAGCAAAGGTCACGGCGGATTCGCTTCGGGAAGAGCTCGAGGTAAGCAAGCGGACGGTGCACAGATATATAAGCACCCTGCAGACTGCTAATTTCCCCATCGATTATGATCGCAACAACAAGACCTATGCCTTCGTCGGCGGATACACCCTGAAAAGACCGAATCTTTCCGTGGAGGAAACCCTCGCTTTTTCTCTCGCCCGGAAGATGCTCGACAATTTCGGCCCGGGAATGGACAAAAGCCTCGGCAGCATCGAAAAAAAGCTTACCGTTGCACATTCGCCGGGTCTGAAGCATATCGTCCTCTCGCCCGAAACGGTCCCGGCCGGCACGGAGCGGTATCTCGCTCCCATCCACCGGGCCATCATCAACTACCAGAGGATCGAAATGGCCTATAAGGCCTTCGCCGCAAAGAAGGCAACGCCTGGCACCGTCGATCCCCACTATCTCTTCTTTCAGAACGGCATCTGGTACTTCAGGGGGTACTACCACGGCGACAAAGCGGCAAGAACCTTTGCCCTTGACCGCATAGAGTCACTGTCCATCCTGGACAGGCATTTTCTTCCGCCCGACCTTGAACCGGAAGCGGAACTCTCCGGAGCCTTCGGCGCTTTCATAGACGGCGATCCCGTCGATGTGATACTGAGATTCGATGAGGTCTACAAACCGCTCATCCTGAGAAAGATCTGGCATACAAGCCAGAAGCAGCGTGAACTGGCCAACGGCCGCGTCGAGGTGACTTTCAGGGTCAACGGCATCCTGGGCATCCGGAACTGGGTCTACCAGTGGATACCCCACGTCGAGGTCGTCGAGCCAAAGGAACTGCGGGACATCTTCCTCGATGACCTCGAAAACGCCATGAAGAAACACGGTAGGAAGAAGTGAGCCGCGCAGAGGGATATGATCGAGGGGAAACGGGCCCGCGCGATGGTTATCTGTCTCATAAAAGCCAGGTGAACGTCGCTATCAGTCCGGCGGCCGCAAGCACGGCAAGGCCCCACAGAAAGATGCCTATTGACCCTCCCGGGTGCAGTATCATCGCCCTGTAGTAATGCTTTCTGCACCAGGCGATCGTGACGGGAACCGCGCCCGGAAAATGCAGGACATGGCCCGGTGCTCCGCAGACACCACAGAACCCGCAGAACCCTTCAGGAACACCCTGACGGGCCAGTACACCCGGATTCTTCTGCCACAAACCACACTGACAGCGTCCGGGCGGCCACTTCTTGCCGTTGTAGCGCACAATGACGATCTCACCGTCGTAGTCGGAATGACGGCACTCTTGCTCGATGATCCTCTGAACATCGTCTTCAGATCCGCCCCCGGTGCCGGCGCCGATCAATGGGACCGCAATGGATCCGAACTTTCTCGTCTTTGCTTCCTTCAGGGCGGAACGGACGGAATCACGGATAGATCTCTCGGACGAACGCCAGGCATGACCGATGCCGGCCACGTGAATGATCGCCTTGAAGGGCAGTCGGCCCGCAGAGGTCACTGAAGCCCCGCCAAGAGGAAGTGCGCCGCTGTGCCGGAGTTCGATGAACGGTCGGTAACCCGCGCGTTTCTTGATGGCTCCCGATACTCCCCGGGGCAGCAGCAGCCACCAGGGGATCACATTCCTGTTCCATGGATTGACGATAGCGTCAACCTTCTGATCCAGCAAGTCACCTGTAACAATTCCAATTCGCATGCTCTTCCGGTACACCATTGCGATGCCGTGATATCGATTGCGATCCTTAAACATGCTACGATTCGCAGTCGGAGTTGTCAAGACAACCGGACCTTACCGGGAGGGGTCCTGTGAGACGAAAAGGAGTTGAAAAAATGCATCATTCAGAGGAAAATGGATGAACCATGACGAAGGAACGGAAGCAACCGGCCAAAGCTTTTAAGGAAAAAGACCGTCCAGCCGCGACCCCCGAGAGAAAACTGGGCAACAGGGAAGCCTTCTTTCACCTTGTCCACCAGGAGCTTTTCGGAGGACCTGCCGTGCTGTGCGTTTCAATGAGGATAGCGGGGCCCCTCGACATTCAGCTCGTGAAGCACGCCTGCCGTCATCTCTGGGAGCGTCACCCACCGCTCAAGGCACGCATCGCCGCGAGGGACGGCACGCTTTCTTTCGTTTTCGATGTGCCTTTCCGCGACATTCCGGTCCACTCATTCTTCGAGCTCGGAAAGACCGACGTCCACACCATCGTCGAACGCGAGGCGGATACCCTCTTCGATGCGTCGAAGTACCTCTGGAGGGTATTCCTCATAACGGACAAGACCAACTTCGAACGCCACTATCTCCTTCTGTCACTGCACCATTCGATAGGCGACGGGGCGTGTGCGGTGCACCTCGCCGGGGAGATGGTCCTGTATTGCGCCAGGATCCTGATGGGCGAGGTCCTGCATGTGGATCTTTTGCCGGTTCGTCCGTCCCTCGAGGAACTCGCCGCACCGGCGCGGCTTATCGCGGATATGGCCCCGGCAGTGACGAATACTCTTTCCGGGGACGGGACGGGAAACACAATGTCCTTCCATGAATTCCAGCCCGGGGGCAGACGGCATACCCGTTTTCGCGTTGAGGCCCTGGGGCCGGCAAGATCAGCCGCGCTGGAGGAGCAATGCCATCGCAGGAATACCACGCTCCGTGGCGCCCTGGCGGCCATTACGCTGATGACCATGCGGAAGCACTTCGGGAACAGCGCCGGGGTTTCGGTGGACACACCCATCAGCGTCAGAGGATCCGAAGGAGTGGGGATAGGCGATGACGAGCTATGGTGCCTGGAAACCCAGACGGGGCTGAAATATGAAGGCACGGGGCGCTCCGACCTCTGGGACTTGGCAAGGGATTACAGCGAGAGGCTGCTCCGTCTCACGTCAGGCGGCACAAACCAGGTCGTCGATATTGGGCACGATCCCGCGGAAAGGATCGAAGAACTGCGGGGGGCACGGAGCTTCCCCCTGTCCTGTCTTCTTGTCGATGCGGGACGCATCGGCCCCGGTGAAAGGAGCCCTTTCATACTGCAGAACATCGGTCTCGTCAGCGGCCGCCGGACAGCGGACCATATCATGGCCATATCCCTTGCGACGGTGGGCAGCACCCTCTCCCTCACCTTCGCCTACGCCTCTCCGCTCATAAGAGAGAGCTGGGCGGACAGGTTCGTCAATGACTTCCTGCACCTTGCGGAGAAGGCGCTGAAACAGGACCCATAGGTCGAATGGGTTGAGCAGGTGCAGGACCCGCAAACCAGGCAGGAGGAAGAGCAGATACTACTTATGCTCGCCCTGACGAGGAGTTCGAAACCGACGGACATACAGAGGATGGTCGACGCGTATTAAGGGGATCCGTGCATCTCGGCGTCAAGGATGGTCCTCAATCTTTCCAGCAACAGGGACGGTGCTATGGGTTTGGAGAGAAAGTTGCTCCTGCTGTCCACGACACCTTTGTCAACCACCACGTCCCGGGCGTGACCGCTTACGAAAAGCACCTTGACCGAAGGGTCCACCTTGCTTATCTCGGAATAGACTTCCATGCCGTTCTTCTTCGGCATTATCACGTCGATGATGACGAGGCCGATACTCTGTCTGTGTTCGACGAAATATCGAACCGCTTCATCGCCATCGGCGGCGCCTATCACCGTGTATCCGTATTCCTGAAGTATCTCCTTCATGAGCTGGCGAGTTTCCCGGTCATCCTCAGCCACGAGGATCGTTTCCGTGCCCGTGGGCATCTTCGGCTCTACGTGCCTGGCCTTCTCCCTTTTCACCCGTACCGACGGAAAATAGAGCTGGAATGTCGTCCCCTTTCCCGGCTCACTTTCCACGGTAACATATCCGTCGTGCTGTTTCACGATGCCGTACACCGTGGAAAGCCCGAGTCCCGTGCCCCTTCCTGCCTCTTTCGTGGTGAAGAAAGGCTCGAATATGTGTTCCTTCACCTTCTCGTCCATTCCATGACCCGTGTCGGTTACGGTGAGGCGCGCATAGGCCCCTATCCTCCCATAACCATGCTTGTTGATGAAGGCCCTGTCGATCGATGCCTGCCCGGTAGATATGGTCAGGATGCGGGTCTCTGTCATGGCGTCGCGGGCATTCGTGGCCAGGTTCATAAGGATCTGCTCGATCTGCGTGCGATCGGCCATTATCGTGATCTCTCTTGCGGGGATCTGGACACGAAGCTCGATATCCTCGCTGAGGAGCCTCTCGAGAAGCTTCTGCACCCCCGTTATGATCTCGTTGATGCCGTTGGGCTCAAGATTAACCGCCTGCTTCCTGCTGAAGGCAAGGAGGCTGTTCGTCAGGTTCGCCGCCCTTTTTGCCGATGAAAGGATGTGATCCACGTAAACGCGCAAGGGGTTGTCCTTTTCCATCTTGATCTGGAGAAGATTTCCATATCCGATAAGGGCCGTGAGAAGATTGTTGAAATCGTGGGCAACCCCACCGGCCAGCGTGCCGATGGCCTCCATTTTCTGGGAATGCCGCAATTGAGACTCCAGGTTCTTCCTCGGGGTGATGTCCCGAACGGTCCCCTCGAAATAGCGGGAGCCGTTCTTCCTGTCCGTCACGAGGCGAACGTTTGTCGATGTCCACATTTTGGTGCCGTCGGTGCGGTATCGTTCCGATTCAAAGTTCTCCACCAATCCACGGGTCCTGAGGATGGCATTGAGACGCCGGTAATCCTCGGGTTTGACGAATGTCTTCTTTGCCTTGAGGTTCTCGTTGCCCGTCATTTGAAGAGGCGAGGCAAATCCGAAGATCCTCGCGAGGGCCGGGTTGGCGCTGATGTAATGACCGTCGACAGCAACCTGGAAGATCCCTTCCGCCGCGTTCTGGAAGATATTGCGGTACTTCTCCTCGGCGGCCCTCAGTGCGTCCTCCTGTTCGATGCGGTCCGTTATGTCGTGAAGAATGGCAACGCACCCGCCGACGGGCGCCGCGTCTTCGGAAAGCAACGTCCGCACCTGCGAGACCGTCACCTCCATGGTCAGGACGGATCCATCCTTCCTCACAAACTCCCAGGGGAAGACATACGTGTTGTTGCCGATAATGATGTCATCTATGATCGTGGTGATACGGTCATACTCATCATCGTTCTTCGTGATAATGCGCAGCGTCCTTTTCTCGATCTCCTCTTCTGTTCGTTGAAAGAGACTGCGGAAAGCACGGTTGCACGAGATGATCCTCCTGTCTTTGTCCAGCATGAATATGGCATCGGAGAAGCTCTCGACGAGGACCCGGTAACGGTCGAGAACCTCTTCCGTCTTCCTGGCCTTCGCGATAATGCGCGAGAGCTTGCTCACCTCCCTGAGATATTTCCTCCCCGTGACCTGGGCGATATCCCTGAAGTATGAAACCATCTTTTCTTTCGTAAGGTCCCTTTCCATGGTCCTACAGGTTTCTCGCGAGGATCGTGAGAACCCCCGTCCAGTCGAGACCTCTTGTTCTGCCCAGCAGAGGCGCCAGTTCCACCCCGGAGTAAAAACCGAACAAAGGGATATCATGCTCCTTGAGAACCTTCTGGACCTCCTCCCCCTCCTCAACGCTCGTATTCGAGTAGTCCTTCGCCCGACCCGCACAATCGATATACATGGCGAGAACAGGAATCTTCCCCTCCTTACGTATCACATCCACGAGGTGGCGGGAATTGTCTCGAGCAGACTCTACCATCCTGCCCGCGTCCCTCACCATGAACTGGATCTCGTCGCCGGTCTTGAGATCGGACTCGAACATCACCACCCCGGACCGGTCAGGAATAACACCCAGTATCAGCCTGTTAACGTACTGGTTCTCCTTGTACCCTCCATATCTTTCTCCGCAATGGACGCCGATGGTGAGAAAATCAAGAGGACGCTCTTCCTGCCATTCCTCGCTGTCGAACAACTCGTTTATCGTCTCCACTATGGGCCTGCCGTCGATCTCGTAGAGAAGCGGACCGGAGGCTTTGGTTACCCTGTGATATACCCCGTCGAGAGGGGTGCAGCCGTGCGTTATCCGATGATAAACGGAAAAGTCCCCGCTGAGCATAAGGCCAACAAGGCATTGCGAACCCGCTGAGGAACCACAAAACTGGACGGTCCTGTTGAAATCATAATCGCCTATAAGCCCGGCGCCGATGAGTGGAACATCGTCGGCGAGAACTTCGCCTATCGCCGCGATAAGCGGTGTAGATGAGTTCATGATGGGAGGAGAAGAGGCGTTATCGGGCGGGCTTTTTATCGAATCATAGAAGACAAGCAGAAGCTTGTCCTGAGGTTCACGGGCGACATCGGCAGCCACCTTCCTGCCCGCCTTCCTTTCATTCCTGTCAATATCCCCGGCAGAGGCCACCCTGAAGCTGATCAGATCGGAACTGATCGCCATCACTCCCGCCACGGGCTCTGTATAGCAAAGGAAATCGCTGGATATAACACCGATCGCGGAACCTCCGACAATGGGCACATCGTTGCCCGCGGCCTTCCGAATCCCGTGAAAGAAAGCCTCGGGTCCACTCTTGCCGGAACAGAAGGCGAATATCAGATCGGGCTTCGTCATGCCCCCCGACTCCATCGCCTTCCTGGCAAGAACGTCTCCCGATACGGCTTCGCCCCTGCCTCCTTTACAGGCAATACCTATCTTCGTCACCGTGTCCGTTTCAACCCCCTTTCATTCCTTTTGATCGCTGCGCCGGATACTGCATATTTTCGGTCCATGCCGGCCTGAACCGGTCTGGCCCACAGTCTACGGCTCTGGAAAAACGGCAAATTGTCAGGGAATCACTTTATTGTATTTACCAGTATTACGTTGGAAAAGGCAAGGAAAAAGGCCCCCTTCCCGCGCCCCTTATTGCCTTGACATTTCACCCCATCTTTCCTAATCTGTACCCATGCAAAAACTGGCAATCGGCATGTTCGATTCAGGGGTGGGAGGCATGACCGTCCTCAAGGAGGTCCGGGAACTTCTCCCTCGTGAACACATCATCTATTTCGGAGATACGGCAAGGGTTCCCTACGGGAACAAGTCGCCCCAGATGGTGATGAAATATGCACTCGAAAGCGCCCTCTTCCTGCTCACGAAGGGGATCAAGCTCCTCATTATCGCCTGCAATACCTCTTCGGCATTTGCGCTCCAGATACTGCAGAAAAAGATGCCCGTCCCCGTCATCGGGGTCATCAACCCCGGTGCGAAGGAGGCGGTAAGACATACCAGGAGCGGGAGGGTCGGGGTCATCGGCACGAGGACCACCATCAAGAGCATGGCCTACGACAGGTCGATCAGGAAGATCGATCCCGGCATACAGGTCTTCTCGCAGGCCTGCCCTCTCTTCGTTCCCATCGTGGAAGAAGGCCTCGAACACGACGAGATAGCCCGCCTCACCGCTCAAAAGTACCTCGGCGGCCTCAAAGGCTCCGGCATCGACGTCCTCGTCATGGGATGCACGCATTACCCGGTTCTCGAGAACGTCATCAGTCAGACCATGGGCAGGGGCGTGAAGATCGTACATTCCGGAAAGGAGACCGCCAAGGAGGCCCGGATGATCCTCGACGAGAAGGGTCTTTTCAACAGGCGGGGCCGCGGCAAGTGTGAGTACTTCGTGACGGACACCCCGGAGTCCTTCCACGAGATAGGCGGCAGGATCCTCGGCGAGTCCCTGACGCACGTAAGAACCCTGAAGAGCCTCGATTACCGGGACCTCCTTTTTTCTTCATGATCGTCGATGTAGCCCTTCCGATACCCGTCGGCAGATCTTTTTCCTACACGGTCCCGGATGAACTCGCGCCTTACATCTTTAAACTCGCGCGAGTGCTCGTCCCCTTCCGATACAGGGAGACGGCGGGGGTTGTCGTCGCTGTGCGAGACGGTGAAGACGGGGGGCTCAAATCCGTTGCCGGCGTACTCGATTTTTTTCCCCTCATCGGCGATGAGCTTCCGGCACTTCTCCAGTGGTCATCCTCCTTCTATGTCACGCCCGAGGGCGTGGTATTCAAGCACGCCCTGCCGTCCACCGGAGATCTGGAGCGTTTCCTTGTTGTCGATGCCGCCGGCCAGGAGGACCTCGCCGGCCTGCCCCTCAGAAAAGCCATCCGGAAATTCGGCAGGACAAGGCTCCTGCAGCTGTACAACGACAGGGTTCTTGACCTTTGCGACACTCTGACGGGAGAACCCTTTGCCGCGCCGCCCCCGGCTTCTCCCGTCCGCGGCGAGGTCGAAAGAGAAAAGATCCTCTTCATCGATTCCGTCGAAGAACGGCTGGCATATTACAACGCCATGATATCGGGCCACCTGGACCGCGGCGGCAACGTCCTCGTCCTTGTGCCGGACTACTATGCCGCCGGCGCATGGTTCACGAAACGATTGAAGGAAAGCTATGGTGCGCGTGTCCTGTGGTTTGGTTCCGGCACACCGGTGAAGCAAAGGATGGAGACCTACTTCAGGAGCCGCCGCGAGGGCGGACACATTGTCCTCGGGAACAAGAGCTGCGTCTTTCTTCCCCTTTACGATCTCTCCCTTCTCATCGTGGAGAGGTCCGATGATGATGAGTACAAGAACGAGGAAGGATTCAAGTTCAATTCCCTGAGAGTGGCCGTCGAAAGGGCGCGGCTCAAGGGCGCCTCCATCGTCCTCGGCTCCGCTGCATGTTGCATCGACGCGATCCATCTTGCCCGAACACACGGTTTCACGGTCAATTGCAATGAATGGCCCGCCCGGGACGGCTATGTGGAAAAAACCACATACACCGGCTCCCGTTCGACGGGAGAAATGCTGGACACACTCTGCGTTGAAACCGCCGAGGCGGCCCAAAGCGGTATGCGCGTGGCTGTTTATACGCCCCGGAAGGATTACGGCGCCTATCTGAAATGCCATGCATGCAAGGAAACCCTCGCCTGCCCGGCCTGCGGCGGATCTCTCAACTACGTCAGGGACACGGAAAGTGTGCATTGTCACGCCTGCGGGGCCCGGTTTCCCTATGAGAACACCTGCCCCAACTGCGGCAGCAGCATGATCGGCTTTTCCCGGATAGGCGCGCTCTTCGTCGAGGAACACATACGCAGGAACCAGCCGGGTCTTGGCGTCACCCGTATCACCGGAGATTCCTTGAAGAAAGAGATAGCCGCGATCCGTAAACTTCGCGACGGCGACAGCGCCGTTCTCGTGGGCACCCAGTCCTTGTCCAAACTCTACGGGTTCCACGCCGACAAGCTGATCCTTACCGGGTGGGAAGAACTGAGAAAAATGGGCGGATACAGGTCAGAGGAAAAAACGCATCAGGTCATCGTCAATCTCCTCGACGCGCTCACCCCCGGAGCCATCCTCTCTCATTCGGCCAAAAAAGGACCCATCGACCCCCGCGAGTATCTCGACCTTCTCCGTTTTTCCGAGCGGGAACTCCGGAAACGCGAAGAAGCACAGTTTCCGCCCTTCGTCAGGGTCTTTCTCATTCAGGCCCGCGCCAGGACCGCGTCGAGGGCGGACACGATCCTGAAAAGGATCCGCAAGGTCATCACCGACGGGGGCCTCGAATGGGCCCTCTTTGGCACCCTCCCCCTGGAAAAACCTCCCTACCACCTGCGCAGGGTGATACTCAAGGGAAGCGGGGAGCTCCTCGGCGATGCTTTCAGGCAATTCTACGACATCCCGGGAGTGGAGGTCGAGGCGGATCCGACGAACTTCTAGAGAACCGCATGGGCACGATAACACGAAAACTGATGGGACTAAAGCGGATATGCCCCTCAGTATGCCTATGAGATGGGAGGGCTATATACCCGTGTCTCTTTCGAGGAGCTCAAGAGGCTGGGTTATATAAATCCAAAAGCCCATATGATCGGCAAAGATCCTGAGTTCTCGCGCAAGATCAGGGAGGGTTTGCCAAAACCGGTGCGGTAAGACGGGACAGGGAAGGGCGGCGTGTTCTCGGTGTTGCATGTGGTCTATTTTTCGACAAAAAAAAGGAGGTTTTAAGGCCTCCTTTTTTTGTCTGTGATGAAGAACTACTTCTTGGCCGGAGCCGCCGCGGGTTTCTCCGTTGCGGGCTTCTCGTCCGTCTTCTCTTTTGCCTTTTCTTTCTTCTCTTTGGCTTTTGCCTTTACTGCGCCGGCTTTTGCCACTGCCTTGGCGATGTTCTTGCCGTCTGCCTCGGTGTAGACTACTTTAACCTTGTCGCCAGCCGCGAACTTTGCCATTTTCTTAACCTTTGAAACGTCGAAGGTCATTTCAGTTTCGCCTTTTACGACGATTGTCTTCGCCGCTTCGTCCATGCTGACGAATTCACCTGCGAACTTCTTCACGCCGGCTTTCTTGGCTTTCTGCACTACCTTCTCTTTCACGGGTTTGTCTGTTGCGACGACCGGTTTGTCTGTTGCGACGGGAGCTTTCTTGTCCTGTGCCAACACGGTCGTAACAAAGGCAACGCTGATGAGGATTGCGAGAACGATCATTAATGCTTTCTTCATGTTATTTCCACCTCCTTCCCTTTCATTGGTTACATTGAGCTGCATGGTAGATACCAATGCACTTACCGTGCCGCAATTGCAACATACTGATACATCAAGGGAAGCTGGCCAGGCGGTATCCATCGGAGCCCGGGATAGTCGGAAATATCCGACTTCTGTATGCCCCTCTAATCGGAATTATCCGACTATGCCTTTTTTGGTCTGGCCGCGAGGTTCTTAAGTTCGTTCATTCTCGCCTTGTAGTCGTAGAGTCCAAGGTCTTTGAGCTTCGATACGCCGACGAAGAAGGTATCCCTGTTTATTCCCAGGTGTTCCACTATCTCTTTTGGCTCAGGGAGATGGTTTGGCCCTCCGTTTGGGGGGTCCAGTTTCGTGAGGTAAAGATAGAGACGGTATTCCGCCGCCGTAAGCTTGGCATTTATGAGTTCGTCCAGCTTCGAGCTGATCTTGTCGAGATCTGTCGCAGGCTGGGAATATTGCCTCACCTCGGCGGGGACGTGCTCCGTGGTGATAACGCCCGTCTCGCACATGATGTAGGAGCGCTCCAGCACGGATTCCAGCTGCCGGACATTCCCCGGCCAGGAATAATGCATGAGGTATTGCAGCACCTCATTGCTCACGCTTTTCTTGTTCTCGTGGGTGTCGTCGAGCTTTTTCAGGAAATGTTCCACGAGAAGGGGTATGTCCGTAAGCCGCTCGCGAAGGGGCGGCAGGGTAAAGGCGATGACGTTGAGCCTGTAGTAGAGGTCTTCCCTGAATTTTCCCGCCGCTATCTCCTGCTCCAGCTTCTTGTTCGTCGCCGCAATGATCCGAACGTCGAGCTTGATGGTCTCTTTTCCTCCGATCCTCCGTATCTCTTTTTCCTGAAGGGCCCGCAGGAGCTTTGCCTGCGTGCTCTGGGTGAGATCGCCTATCTCGTCCAGAAAAAGCGTGCTTGAGTTGGCCTGCTCAAAAAGCCCTGTGTGTCGCGAAAAAGCGCCTGTAAAGGCGCCTTTCTCATACCCGAAGAGTTCGCTTTCGAGAAGGGTCTCCGGTATCGCCGCACAGTTGATGGCAAAGAAAGGCTTTACCTTTCGCGGACTGTTGTAGTGTATGCTCTTTGCAAAAAGCTCTTTGCCTGTTCCGCTTTCCCCGTGAATGAGAACGGTTGAATTCGTCGGTGCGACCTTCTTGACGATCTTGTAGAGCTCCTCCATGGAACCGTGGGCACCGACGATGTTGTCGATGTGAAAACGGTCGTGCAGCTGGTCCTTCAGCATGATATTGTCTTTGAGGAGCCTCACCTGGTTCATGGCATTGTTGATGACGAGGAGAAGCTGGTCCTTTTCCAAAGGTTTTTCAAGGTAATAGAAGGCGCCGAGTTTTGTTGCCTCCACAGCCGACGGTATGGAGCCGAAGGCGGTCATGATTATGATCTGACAGGTCCGCCCCAGTGCGCGCACCTCCCTGAGCACCTCCGTTCCGTCGATGTCGGGGAGCCTGAGGTCAGTGAGCACGACATCGAAATTGCCGTTCTTGAGTACGTCCACCGCTTTTCTGCCACAGTCGGCGGCCTCGACGTAGAAACCCTCTTTCGAGAGGATCGTTCTTATGATCTCGCGCTGGTTCCTGTCATCCTCGACGACAAGGATCGTTCCCCTGGTGTCATTCTTCATGACGCGGCAGCCTTATGGTCATGGTCGTTCCTTTTCCTATCTCGCTCGCGGCCGATATGGTCCCGCCGTGCTCCTCGACAAACCGCTTGGTTATGGCCAGGCCGAGGCCAATGCCAAGTTTTTTTGTAGAGTAATAGGGCTCGAAAACCTTGTCAAGCTCATCCTTTGCAATGCCTTCACCATCGTCGGAGACGGACAGATATGTCAGACCCTTCTCTCCCCCGCATTCAATGCGCACCACCCCCGATCCTTCTATCGCCTGGACGGCGTTTATCACGAGGTTTATGACACACAACCGCATGTATTCCCTGTCGCAGTAGAACACATCGCTCCCTTCGTGACAGGTGAGGTTAATATCGACACCGCTTCGCATCTTGTCTTTCACCACGACGAGGGCCTCGTTGACAAGGCCCGCGGGGGCCACATTCTCTTTGTGGAGCGTGATCGATTTCCCAAGGAAAAGAAAATTATGGATAAGCTCGTTTACCCGGTATATCTCCTTGAGAAGACTGTCGAGAAGTTCGACGAGTTCCTCTTTGCCGGAGATGGGCTCCTCCCGTACCCTCTCCTTGATGTGCCCGATGGAGAGCGTAAGGAAATTGAGGGGGTTCCTTATTTCGTGGGCGATCCCCGAGGAAAGCTGCCCGATGAGCGACAGCTGCTCCGATTTCTTGAGTTTTTCTTCCAGTTCCTTCTGCTCGTCAAGCTTGTCAACCATCTCGTTGAAGCTGCTCACCAGGGTGCCGATCTCATCCTTCCTGTCCATCGCCTTGATCTTTACAAGCTCCCCCATGGCTATCTTCCTGCTCGCCATGGCTATCCTTTTTATCGGCTCCGTGTATTTCTCGGCGATGACAAGACACACAATGATGCCGATGGTAAAGGCGAAGATCATGCTCAGGATCCTCTTGATCTGATTTCGGTTCTGCAAAAGGCGGTAGTCGTCGAGGGCCATGTTGATATGGATGTACCCGATGTTCTGGCCCTTGATGGCAACGGGCATGATGATGTTGTAGAGCCTCTGGGTCTCGCTTCTGTGTTCGTCACCAAGGCGCGCGGTGATCATGAGGTCCTTTTTCCGGGCGGCGGGCTTCTTCTCCGTCATTTTCTGGGTGGTGCCGATCTTCCTGGGGTCGGAGCTGGCGATGACCTCCGAGGTGTCGCTGACGATGGAGATCTCCTTGATACCCTTCTTGTTGAGCATATCCACATAGCTCTTGAGGCGGGCCGTGGAATCCCCGCGGTAGGTCAGTTCCTCGACGCTTATCTGGATGGCCCTCGTGATATCGTCGATATTCTCGCCGACCTTGTCGAGAAGCGCCTCTTCGGCCCTCGTGTAGATGATGGTCAGCGAACCGATGGATATGAGAAGGAGGAACAGAAGGATGAGCAGGAGCTGTGTCCGCAACGAAAGGCTGCGGAAAACAGACTTTACGAAGGCGTAGAACTCTGCCGCCTTTTTCTTCACACCGTGCCTGTCATCGGTATCCATGGGGGTGTTATCCTTCACGCTTAAGACTGAGATAGGCATCGATACGGCCTGTGATGACCCGGGGAGGGACGAGAGGGAAAATTTCCTTAAGGGGCGGGCCGTCGGACCTTCCCGTAATGAAGGCCCTGAGGATCATGAAGAAATCCCTTTTCCTGAGGTCCGGGGGCTGGGTTAAGCTCCCGGTGAGGTCGTCGAAGGTAAGCCCATCCTTACCCGCGAGGAGGGACCGCATGGTATTGCCCATCTCCTCGGCCGCGTTCATCTTCATCAGATAGCGAAGGGAGCTTTCCTTCAATTCCGCCCTGTCGAACATCTCCATGTATTCCTTAAGATCGTTCAGCGTGGAGGCATTCTCACGGACGGCGGACACCTTCGCGGCATCGGAAACCTCCATCCCCGTCCTGTCGATGAGATCGGCCAGCGGCATGTGTTTCATATATTCCCTGTTGAACCAGAGAAGTTTCTCCATATCGAAAATATTGTCCGAACCGGAGATGGAGTCAAGAGAAAAGGTCCGGACCAGTTCGTTTCTGTCCATTATCTCCACGGCGGCGCTTCGACCCATCGTGCACAGGTAATTCACGAGGGCGTCGCTGACCATTCCCAGGGAACGGAAGTCGACGACGCGCGTGGTGCCGTGTCTCTTGCTGAGAGGTTTGTGATCGGTGCCGATGAGAAGGGAGTGATGTGCGTACTGGGGAGGCTCGCCTCCCAGCGCATTGAACAGGGCAATCTGCTTCGGTGTATTGGAGATATGATCGCCGCCGCGTATGACGTGGGTGATCCCCATCAGCATGTCGTCGACGACGACGGCAAGGTTATATGTCGGCGTACCGTCCCTTCTCAGGATAATAAGGTCGTCCACATGGCCCCTCGGGAAAGAGAGTCCTCCCCGTATCCCGTCACGGAATGTGATGGGCTTGTTATCGGAACGAAAGCGAATGGTGAAGGGCCGTCCTTCTCCTTCGAGCCTTACGGCCTCGTCATTGGCGAGGTCCCGGCATTTTCCACCGTACCTGGGGGGCTCACCCCGCGAAAGCGATCTTTGCCTCTCAGCGGCCAGTTCTTCCTCGGCACAAAAACACCTGTAGGCAAAACCCTTGTCGAGGAGGCCCATGGCGTGTGACCTGTAGATATCAAGGCGGTCGGACTGACGCAACGGGCCCTCGTCCCAGGTGATCCCGAGCCAGCGCAGATCGTCCATAATGGATCGCTCGTAGAGGACATCGGAGCGCTCGATGTCGGTGTCTTCCATCCGCAGAACGAAAGACCCTCCGTTCTTCCTGGCAAAGAGCCAGTTGAAGAGGGCCGTCTTTGCATTCCCCACGTGGAGATGCCCTGTCGGGCTCGGGGCGAACCTTACCTTGACCATCTTCGCCTCATAGATCCTGGAGATTCGGTACACATAACTGGCCTTAAATTCTTTCCAGCAGAACAACGGCGTGTGCGGCGATCCCTTCGCCCCGGCCGGTAAACCCCAGGCCTTCCGTTGTTTTACCCTTTAAGCCGACCATCCCGGCGTCGATGGACAGGACCTGTGCGATCCTCTCCTTCATCGCCTCCCGGTATGGCGCTATCTTGGGCATCTGGGCCACAATGACACTATCGACATTGACGACCCGATAGCCCCTCTCGCGGGCTATCGCGGAAACCCGGGAGAGTATCACGGCGCTGTCGATGCCTTCCGTGTTCTTGTCGCTGTCAGGGAAATGAACGCCGATATCGTCCTCCGAAACGGCCCCCAGTATCGCATCACTGATGGCATGGAGGAGAACATCGCCGTCGGAGTGACCGAGGAGACCTTTCTGGAAGGGAATCTCGATGCCTCCCAGGACAAGCTTCCTGCCTGTCGTCAGCCGGTGGACATCGAACCCTATCCCTACCCTCATAGGCTCCCTTTGAGCTCAGAAAGCAGACCTCTCGCGATGGTCAGGTCCTCGGGCGTGGTGATCTTCATGTTGTAGGGAGAACCCTCTATGACCTTCACCTTTTTGCCCAGATGCTCAATGAACGTTGCGTCGTCATAACCGTAGTATTTTTTCGCCATACCCTCCCGGTAGGCCTTCATGATGAGAGGATACTTGAACGTCTGGGGAGTTTGCACATGCCACAGAGAGTCGCGCTCAAGGGTCTTGACCACGAAGCCTTCCTTGGAAATGACCTTTACCGTGTCTTTCATCGGCAGCGCCGGTATAACCGCATCGTACATCTCCATGAGGAAGATGCCTTTTTCGATGAAGGCGGGCGAGACGAAAGGCCGCGCCCCATCGTGTATGACAACGATATCGCAGGGATGCTCGATGGCCTCCAGCCCGTTCCTTACGGAATCCTGCCTCAGCTTGCCGCCGACAACGAGCTTCATGACCTTGTTGAACCTGTACGTCTCCAGTATCTCCTCCTGGATAAGCGGGAGGTCCTTCTGGTTGACGACGAGATAGATATCGTCCACAGTTCTGCAATCTTCGAAGATCTGCAGTGTGTGAACAATGATGGGTTTGTTCTCTATGAGCAGGAATTGCTTGTTCGTGGCGGTGCCCATTCTTTTTCCTGCGCCGCCGGCAAGAATGATCGCTATTGTTCTCATGTTATTATCACGCCTGTTCTTCTAATTGATATTCGTCGGGGAAGATGTACTCCTTCCCGGCCTGTTCCTTGAGCCTCGAGAAGATCATGCGCCCCGAGGTAGTCTGCAGGACACTTGTCACCACGACATCGACAGCCTTGCCGAGATATTTCCTGGCATCGTCGACAACCACCATGGTCCCGTCGTCGAGGTATCCGATCCCCTGGCCGTGTTCCTTGCCTTCCCGAAGCACCTTTATGTTTATCTGTTCGCCGGGAAGCATTGCAGGCCGAAGAGACATGGCAAGCTGGTTCACGTTGAGGACCTCGATACCTTGCAGCTCCGCGACCTTGTTGAGGTTATAATCGTTGGTTACGATCTTCCCTCCCAGTCTTTTCGCCAGCGCGATGAGTTTCGTGTCCACATCCTTCAACTTGGGGAAATCGTAGTCCACGATCCTGACGTTCAGGAAGGTCTGCTTCTGTAATCTGTGAAGGACATCAAGGCCCCTGCGGCCGCGGGTCCTTTTCACCGGGTCCTGATGGTCGGCGACGTGCTGTATCTCGTAGAGGACGAACTGGGGGATGACAAAGGTCCCCTGTATGAAACCCGTCTCGCATATGTCCGCTATCCGCCCGTCTATGATCGTGCTGGTATCGAGGAGCTTGACGTCCTTGTCCTCCTCCAGACGGTCGAAGAGGGGTACCTTGGAAAGGTCGAGCGTCTTGCTCTTTTCCTTCCCGAGAACAAAGCCGAGGTAGCCCATGACAAAGTAGAAAAGAACGTAAATGGGAAGCGTGATGGGGATGTCCTTGATGAAAGCGAGGAGGAGGCGGGATACGAAAAGGTTGGCTACGAAAAGGCTCACCACGACCCCGGTGAGGCTTCCAATTATGATCTTCAGAGATATGTCCCGAAGCTTCAGTTCGATCTTCAGAATAGCATAGCCCAGGATCAGGCCGCATGTCGCCCCGACAAGGCCCCAGACGCCGCTGGAAAGAAGCTCTTTGAGTATGAAATATCCGGTAAGGGTTGTAACGGTAAGCAGGATTATCTGAATAAATATATCCAAGTAATCAGCCCTTATGGTGATTAGCGGTACTTCCCTTTTGATTACCGTTGTTGGCGAGGAAGATCTCCTCGATCTCCTGTTCCACTATCGGTTCCTCGGTGCCCAACGACATGGAAAGCTCCTTGGTAATGAGATTCCGCGCCATTTCGAACATCTTTTTTTCGCCGAAGGACAGCTCTTTCCAGTATCGCAGATTGTAGAGCTCTTTCAGGACGGTCGCCACTTCATAAATGGAGCCGCTCTTGATCCTTTCCATGTATTCCTTGTAGCGCCTGTTCCAGGGTGAGTTATCGTGAACGATGTTCTTGTCCTTAAGGATGTCGTAGACCTTGCATACATCGCAAACATCGATAACGTTTCTCAAGCCGGCATTTTTTGCACCATCTATGGGTATCATGATGGTCATGTCCGTATCAAGGATACGGATTATGTAAAATGATTGTTTGGTACCTGAGAATTCTTTTTCTTCGATGGACTCGATCCGACCGACACCATGCCCTGGATATACTGCAACTTCTCCTACATCAAACATTACGCCTCCGATATTTTCAGCGTTTTTCGGCTAGGTTGCCATATTGTAGCATAATGTTGAGAAAAATTAAATAAGTAATTGTTATTATGCGATAATCCGTAAAGAATTCAAGGCTTGACCCCTGCTTATCGGGGAAAAACCCGGGGGGTTCAGGATACCTGTTTTTGCCTTTCCAGGAGTTTGAACTTTATGTCGTTGACGACCCTCGGGAGCCCTTTTTCGCTGGCGAGATCGAGAGCGGTCTTGTCGTGTGTGTTCATAGCGGTCAGATCGCCTCCCCGACTGATGAGGAAGTTGATTATGCCGGCAAACTTGTTGTTGATGGCGCACATGAGAGGCGTATCACCTTCACGGTCGCGGGCATTGAGGTCCGCGCCGTGCTCAACGAGGAGCCTGACGATCTCCAGGTGGCCGCTCTTGCTTGCGAAGGTAAGGGCCGTGCCGCCATCTTTGTCGAGAACATTGACATCGGCGGCCCGGGAGACGAGAAACCTCAGCACGCCGACCTGGTTGTTCCTGCAGGCATAGATAAGGGGGGTGACACCCATTGCATTCCTCGCATTGACATCCGCACCATTATCTACCAGGAAACGTGCCGTGTCCGTGAACCCGTGCATCGCTGCATACATGAGGGGAGTATTTCCGTTATGGTCTACACTGTCGACGTCAGCACCCTTGCTGATGAACTGGACGACGCTCTCCAGGTCACCGTTTTCACTTGCCGTGATCAATTCACTTGAAAATATACTTTCCACTTGGATAATTATATACCACCGCAGAACAAATGGTGATTTTTTTCGGGGGTTCGGGGGGAGATATGCGCAGACGCCTTTTGAAAAATGGATTGATGCCGGCGGACTTTTCCTTTATAATCACTACAATCTTTATCTGGAGGACATCATAATGGTCAAGTCAAGGTTCGCGCCGAGTCCAACGGGGAACCTCCACATAGGCGGCGCCAGGACCGCCCTTTTCAATTATCTCTACGCGAAACATCACGGGGGCGTCTTTGTTCTGAGGATAGAGGACACGGACGTCGAGCGCTCGAAAGATGAATACGTGAAGGACATCCTCGGCGGCCTTTCATGGCTCGGCATTCACTGGGACGAAGGCCCTTACTACCAGATGGACCGGATGGACATCTACCGGGAACATGCGTTCAGGCTCCTTGACACGGGACATGCGTACAAATGTTATTGCACTGCCGAGATGCTCGAGGAAAAGAGGAAAAAGGCGTTGAAGGAGGGAGGCAAACCCCATTATGACGGGACCTGCCGGGACCTTCCCGCCGATGACACCTCGCATGAAGGCAAACCCTTTGTCGTCCGCTTCCGCAGTCCCCTGACCGGGGAGGTCAGCTTCACCGACCTCATTCGCGGCACCATCACCTTTAAATGCGAGGAGCTCGACGACCTCATAATCTTTCGCACCGACAGGACACCAACATACAACTTTACCGTCGTCGTTGATGACGCCCTCATGGGCGTCACCCACATCGTCCGCGGCGACGACCACATCAACAACACACCGCGGCAGATCCTCATCTACGAGGCGCTGAAATATCCCGTCCCCCAGTTCGCCCATGCGCCCCTCATCCACGGAAAAGACAAGACGCGCCTGAGCAAGAGACACGGCGCCACGTCGCTCCTCGAATATCGCAACGACGGCTTTTTACCCGAGGCGCTTATGAATTACCTGGCACGGCTCGGTTGGGCATACGGCGACCAGGAGATATTCACGCAACAGGAACTGATCGAGAAATTCGATCTTCCCAACGTGGGAAGATCGCCGTCCGTCTTCGACATGGACAAACTCACGTGGCTCAACTGCCATTACCTGAAGACCCTTCCCGCGGAGGACATTGCTCTAAGACTCGTGCCGTTTCTCGAAAGCGCGGGGATAAAGGCCTCCTGCGACGACCGGCTTGTCCGGATCGTGGTCAGCCTTCGCGAGCGCGCAAGGACCCTGAAGGAAATGGCGCAGATGGCGGAATACTTCTTCCTCGACGATCCCTGCTTCGACGAGGCCGCCCGTGCAAAATTCCTCACCGTCGCAACTAAACCTATTCTTGTCGATTTTGTCGAAGGCCTCAAGGGTCTCGCCTCCATGGACGAAGAGGGGGCTCTCAAGGCGCTCATCGAGGGATTGACAAAGAAATACAATGCCAAGCCCGTCGGAATCATCCAGCCTGTCAGAGTCGCCCTTTGCGGCAGGACCGTAAGCCCCGGGATATTCGAGGTCATCGCTATTCTGGGAAAAGGGACCGTCGAGAAGAGAATATCGCGAGCTATTGAATCGATTTAATGAAACTGGCCAGACTCGAAATTTTCGGTTTCAAATCATTCCTCAACCGCACCGTCTTCCAGTTCGGTGAAGGCATCACGTCCATAGTCGGCCCCAACGGCTGCGGCAAGAGCAACATAGTCGACGCCATCGTATGGGTACTCGGTGAAAGAGGCACGAAAAGCCTCAGGGTCAAGGACATGGGAGATGTCATCTTCCACGGCAGCAACGGGAAACGACCCGTGAACATCGCCGAGGTGACCCTCGATCTCACCGAGGACGACAGGGAATTCATCGTCAAGAGACGGATATACAGGGACGGCACGAACGAGTATTCCCTGAACGGCAAGATCGTCCGGCTCAAAGACGTGCAGGATGCCTTCCTGGGAACGGGCCTCGGCACGAATTCCTATGCCATCATCGAACAGGGGCGCATCGAGGCCCTCATCAACATGAAGCCCGCCGAGAGGCGCATCGTTATCGAAGAAGCAAGCGGCATAACAAGGTTCGAAGAAAAAAAGCGCGACGCCGTCCACCGCATGGAGGAAACGACATCGAACCTCGAGCGCGTAGAGGACGTTTACCGGGAGGTCACCGCTTCTTTCGCCAAGGCCGAGCAGGAATGGGAAAGATGGAAGGCATATCAGGAACTTGCCGACAGGCTCCACGAGATAGACAGGCAGCTCCTTCTTGACGGCTATGCGAAACTTCGCAAACGAATGACGAAGGTCCGCGAGCGGCAGGTCGACCTCGAGGAAGAGATCCTGCAAAAGGAAGCCGACAGGTCCACGCTCAAGGAAGAGTTCGAGGCGAAGGAAAGCGAGTTCTCCCTCACCGACAGCATTATCCGCCAGCTGGAAGTCGACCTGAAAAGCAAGGAGAAGGACATGGAGAGCCGCCTTCTCGAGATAGAATACCTGGGCAATGAGGTGAAGCGTCTTCAAGCCTCCCTGAAAGGACTTTCCGAAGAGGAAGCCTCTATCACAGCCGAAACGGCGCGGCATGAGAACGAGATAAACACCCTTGAGGAGAAAAGCGGAACCTTGACGGGCGAACTCATGGAAGAGAGGGAAAAGGAGGCCAGGACACGCCAGGTAGCACAGGGATTCAAGGCAAACATCGAGGAGCACGAAAGAACGCTTGAGGAATCGCGGACAAAGCTCTTCGTTTCCATGAGTTCCCTTACGGAGACACGAAACAGAATCGCCGAAATTGAAAGGCTGGCACAGGAAAGGCAGAAACGCATCGAGCGTCAGGCGACCGAGCGCAGAGAACTTGAGACACTCCTCGCATCCCTGGACGGAAAGCGCAAGGCCCTTCACGATTCCCTTCGCGATGCGCTTCAGGAGAAGGAGTCCCTTTCCGTGCGGGAATCGGCCCTGCTGGCGGAGAGAGAAAGCACGCTGCGCGAGATGGAAAGGCTCAAGGGGCTCGCCGAGAGCACGAAAGGTGAGAAGCGTGTCAAGGAAGAATTCCTGAAACAGCTTGGGGGTTACATAGAGGGCTCCCGGGATGCGACGCGCGCGGAGGACCGCCTCGTCAACCTGATAAAGGTCGACGAGGGGAAGATCAAAGCCCTGGAAAGATTTTTTTCCGAAGAGCTCGAATACGAGGTCATGAAGAATGACTCCATCGAATCTGTGGCCTCGGCGGTGCAGGAGCGGGAAGGCAACCGTATATTCTTCTCACCCGGGGGGATCTTCAGGAAAGCGGGGGACGACGTCGAGGTCGATATCGCATGGATAACCGGCATCGAGGAGGCCCTGTCACGGGTGGCCGGCGGCGAACAGGGCATATTCATCAACGACGATATCTATGTCGATTCCCGGGGCATCATCCTGAGTGGAACGGGTTCGAAGAAGATAGACGTGAGACAGTTCAAGGAGAAGCTGAAGCTCGAGAAAGAGCTCCAGACGTTGTCGGCCGACACAGAAAGCCATGACCGCGCACTGGCGGCTCTCAGGCCCATCCTCGAGGCCTGCGATGGGAGATGCCGCTCCGCCCGCAGCGACCGTGAGGCACAGGAGGGGAGGGTGAAGGCCCTCGAAAAGGACCTCCTCATGGCCGACGCTCAGTGGAAAAACACGGCCGACAGGCTTGCCGCGCTGGAAGCCGTCGCCGAATCCCCGGATGACACCGGCCCCGGGGCACGGGAAGAGCTTGATGCGCAGCGGAGGCACTACGAAGAGGAAAAGGCCGGCGTAGAAACATCTATGACCCGCCTGAGAGAAACGCTGGCCGGATTGAAAAAGGAATATGAAGCGGCCCAATCCGCATGGCATGGCGTTACGATCGAGATCGAAAGAAAGACGAACACGCTCAAGTCCTTGAGTGATAACCGGGAACGCTCCGGCGCCGCCATCAGGTCACTCACGGGCCAGGCGAAGGGGCTCAAGGAAAGGTTCGCCGCGATAGAGCACGATATCGAGGGCCGCACCCAGAAGACGAAATACCTTGAACGCTCCTACGACGAGCTTCGATCGGAACTGCAGAAACATGTCGCGAGATACGAAGAGCTCAAGACAATGCTCGGCACTCTCCACGCTCAGAAACAGACGCTCCAGGAATCCATCGATGCCGCCGCGAAGGAGATGGAAAGGGTCCGCGCCAGAAAAGAGAATGCCGAAAAAGATCTGGCCGTTCTCGAGGAAAAACGCCTGACCATAATCGAACACCTGAGAGATACATACAATATCGGAGAACCGGACGAGATATCGGTACAGCTGCCTGCAAATATTGAGGAAGAACGGGAATCGCTCACCGAAAGGATCGCCGGGATGGGGGAGATCAATTTCAGGGCCGAAAAGGAATATCTTGAATTGAGGGAGCGGATATCTTTCCTGGACAAACAGAAGGAAGACCTCATCGCCGCGATGGAATCCCTCAAAAAGACGATAACGAAGATCGACCAGTTCACCAGGGAACTTTTCACGGAAACCTTCGACAAGGTCAACACCGCCTTCATCCGGTTCACCGATCTTCTTTTCAAGGGCGGCAAGGGATACCTGGCGATCAACGCGGAACAGGCCGGCGTCGATCTCTTCGTCCAGCCTCCCGGGAAAAAGGTCACCAGGATGGAGCTTCTGTCCGGCGGTGAAAAGGCCCTCATATCGCTTGCGTTCCTTCTGGCACTGATGGACACAAAGCCAAGCCCCTTCGCCCTCATGGACGAGATAGACGCTCCCCTCGACGACGCGAACCTCGCGGGCCTCCTCGACATTATACGGGGCATGAGTCTCAAATCACAGATCATCTTCATCACCCACAACAGGATAACCATGGAATATTCCGACATGATATACGGCATAACCATGGAGGAACAGGGCATCTCAAAAACCGTATCAGTAAGGCTCTAGGGCATCCCGCGGTCGGCGGTGGCGCAAATGCTTTTTGGTACAATGTTGCCACATCCCGTTGATATGTAGCATAGTTCCTTTGCTGGTCTTATTCTGCGCGGCTCAGGGCGAGGATTTTTTTCTTGACTTTTTTCCTTAGAACACTATGATTTATTATTATAAAGGGGAAGGGGGCGTTTGGAACATCAAGTTCACCACTATATCTTTACCGTTGGTGCAACAACAACGGTTTCTATTTTTAACGTGTCCTCTTTTAAAAAAAATTTGCCGAAAGGAGGTGGGATTTACCTTCATTAAGGGATATGTGTTTTTAAAAACGCAAAGGGGGTTATTATGCAGCCAACAGCAGCAGTTTTACCGCCTGTTACGCTTCCTGATGCATCGGTCTTAATGCATCCATGGTACGTATGGTGGGTCTTGATCATCGGACTCTTTCTCATGACGTTTATTGGCACCTGGCTTATAACAAGGGGGTGGAAGGAATGAACCCGATAACCTACCTTGAATTTCAAAAACCATCAACCGAGATGGCAATATTTGGCAGCATCGGTGTCGCGATCCTGCTCGTTATCTCGATCATTCTCGGGGTTATGAGCAAGAAAAGGATTACGAAGGGGTCCTTCGACGAATACCTCGTCGGGAAACGGGACATCGGCCCTGTCGTCACCGGCTGTGCGCTGGCGGCTTCCTACCTCTCAGGTTGGGCCTTTGCCGGCAGCACCGGCGTCGTATACGCCGTTGGTTTTTCCGGCATGTGGTTTGCCGGGATCTGGAGTTTGCTCGGCCTTATCCCCTGCTGCTGGCTTGCAGCGGTGAAAACAGCCGATTTCTCGAAAAAACTCGGCGCGGCCACGTTGCCCGAGACAATCGGACGCCGGTTTGAGAGCAAGATGCTCCAGACCGTTGTCGCAGTCTGTATGCTCTATTTCCTCTTTATGTATTCCGTTGGCCAGCTCAAGGCGGCAGGCGGTGTGTGGTATGCCACAACGGGCCTGCCCGAAGTATGGTGCCTGCTTCTCTCCATATTTATCGCCTGGCTTTACATGGTCCTTGGCGGCTACGTGGGAACCCAGTGGTCCATGGCCTTCCAGGGGGCCTTCCTCGGCTTTGTCGGGGCGCTTCTCGGTATATGGGCCATCATCTGGGCCGGAGGTTTTTATGAAATATCGGCAAAGCTCTACATGGAACCAAAGGTGGGCCCCGCGCTCATCAAGCTCATCAGGCCTGAACTGCCAAAGGTGGGACCGACCCAGCTCTTCTCGAGCCTGGTCGGTATTCTTGCCACCCCGGTGATATTCTTCACCATGGCCATCGGCTTCCCCCACAACGTAAGCCGGTTCCTCGGTATGGGCACGCTAAGCAAGAGGGGCTACTGGACGCTGATCACCGTGGTATTCCTCATTGCCGGTATTCCCATCATGCTTGATTGCTCGAGCAACGGTCTTGTTGCCAGGATGATCTACGGGACAAACCTTCTGAAAGTGAAACCCTGGGCAGCCGACCTTGCCGCGCCTGAACTCGCCTTTGCTGTCGGCGGCGTTCCCCTGATGACCCTCTATGTCATGGGCCTTTTCGCGGCCGCTCTTTCCACCCTCGCCGGTATGGTCTTCATCATGAGCGCCAATATCACAAGGGACGTCGTTAAGCTCTGGTGGCCTCAGGTATCCGACAAATCGATGCTCTATCTCGGATATTTCTTCATCGCCCTCTTCCTCTTCCTGCCCTTCTACTGGACGCTGGTCAATCCCCCGCCGCTTCTGTCCATCTTCATGGGCCTCGCAGCGATGGGTCTCGGCGCCATTTTCGTTTTCGTCACCGCTGTCTCCTACTACTGGAAAGGCGCCACGAAGTGGGGCGCACTCGTCACCGTTCTCTATGGCACGGGCATGAGCATTTTTGGCGGCTACAAGGTTCTCTTCAAGAAAGAGATCGGTCTGGGAACATTCGAGTGGTGGCTCGTCATCGGCTGCGGCGTACTCTATTTTGTCGTCAGCGCCGTTACGAAAGCGCCTTCGAAGGAACTGCTCGACAGACTCTTCCCGGCAAAGAACTGATATTGCAAGACTCGAGAAAAAGAGGGGCTTTTTTAAGCCCCTCTTTTTATTACCTTACGGAACCGCGACATATCTGACGATACTACGGGGGGAACACACATGGAAACATACACCGTTGCGTGGCTTGCGGCAGGGGTGGGAATCCTGGCGTATTACATCTACAGCAAGTTCAAAAAGAAATAGGACTACCAGGAAGCGTTCTTCGACCTGAGATAATCCTGTGCGCCTTTGTTCCCCATCCGAGCGGCCCTTTTGTAATCGTTAAAAGCCTTCTCGCCGTCATTCATGATCTCGTACACCTCTCCCCGGCTTGCGTAGGCCTCTGAACTATTGGGATCGATCGATATGGCCTTTGACAGGTCGTCTATCGCCGCCCTGTAGTTCTTCATGAGATAATGAACAACACCGCGGTTGTAATAGGCATCGAAATAGTTGGGGTCTTTTTTGATGGCGATATTGAGGAGATCGATGGCTTCTCCCGGATAGCCCGCATCGATAAATTGATAGGCCTTCTTGTAATAATCCTTAGCGGTCGGTTCGTTATCGCCGCTGCCGGAGCAACCGGCCAGAATAATGACGATTGACAAAAGAACTGCTGTCGCAATATGTCTCATGGGGCCTCGCTTTTATGATTATGTGAAACCCCATTAGTCTAACCCGGTGGTCCGTCAATGTCTATGGGTATATTGGCCCCTGATCTATTTGCATTTGCCCATGGAACCTGATTTGCACTTCCTGCCGTCCGGCCAGATCGTATCGGAGAGCTTTGCACCGGAGAAGTTCGTCTCCTTGTCCATCGAAGCCCCCTTCAGGTTCGCTCCCCTGAGGTCCGCATCATTGAATAGCGTTCCCTTGAGGTTAGCCCCGCTCAGGTTCGCCCCGTTCAGATCTGCCCCGTAGAGATCAATGCCTGCAAGATTCGTCTGGGACAGGTCACATTTGCCGCAATTGTTTGTGGCATTGAGCTTTTGAACGTCCTGAGGATTGAAGGCCAGAGCGCCCCAGGGCACACACAGAAATGATCCCGCGAGTAAAACCATCAACAACATCATTGTCTTCCTCATAGAACCCTCCTTTGTGAGAATATAAAAGGCCGCCACCTCGCATGCGAGATGGCGGCCCGACCATCCTTCATAACCCTTCAAAAACGGTCATCCCGTCTTTGAACCCGAGTTACACGACCATTTATTACTTAGTCTATTTTACCCTTCTTTCATCATATGTCAACCCCCTTCCGGACATTATTGCTTGACAGTCAAAAAACTGACGTGCTAATCAATAGCATGCTGCTGGGTTTTTCAGATTCGTGGGTCTTCGCCGGTTTCACCCTGACGGTTCTCTCCGCCCTCTTCTGTATTCTCTACGGTATACGCAACTGGAACAAGGGCGGCATTGAAAAAGAAGGGGACTACCGCGAAGAGATCCAGTGGGAACGGGAAGAGATCGAACTTATCGAGAAACTCCCTTAAGGTCTTATGTTCTACCTCATAACCTTCACGCTTATCTATCTCGCCATCACGGTGTACTTCAGTTATCTTGGATATCGCAGGACCGTCACAGTTTCCGATTATCTTCTTGCCGGACGGCAGGTCCATCCCGTCACAATGGGCCTGAGCTACGGCGCCACGTACATCAGCACGTCGGCCATCATCGGTTTCGGCGGCATGAGCGCTCTTTACGGTTTTGGCCTTACCTGGCTTTCATTCCTCAATATCATGGTAGGCGTCTGGATCGCCTTCGTGATATTCGGTAAGAGGACGCGCAAGATGGGCAAGGCCCTGGACGCCCACACCTTTCCCGAACTTCTGGGAAGGCGCTATGACTCGAGGTTCATCCAGGGTTTTTCGGGCCTCATCATCCTTATCTTCATGCCCGTCTACACTGCCGCTGTGTTGATAGGGATCTCCCGGTTCATCGAGATCTATCTCAACATTCCTTTTTCAACGGCGTTCCTCGCTTTCCTGCTCATCACGGCGTGCTTTGTTATCTGGGGAGGCCTTAAGGGCGTACTTTACACCAGCGCCTTCCAGGGAATCATCATGGTCGTCTCCATGGTCGCCATCGGCATCACCAGCTACTATTCCCTGGGCGGGATATCCCAGGCCCACCGGTCTCTGGACGCCATCACCCCCTATGTTCCCCTCTTTCTCAAGGAAGCGGGGCACAGGGGTTTTACCTCTATGCCCGAGGGCTTCTCTTCGATCTGGTGGTATGTGATAACAACGATGGTCATGGGGGTAGGCATAGGCGTCATAGGCCAGCCCCAGCTTAATGTCCGCTTTATGACGCTTAAATCCGACAGGGAGATCAACCGCTCCGTCCCCTTTACGGCAATATTCATCCTCTGTACCACAGGGGTAGCCTACGCGGTTGGGGCGCTCACCAACGTCTACTTCTATAACACATATACAGAGCTGCCAATACATGCCGTACAGGGGAACATCGACAAGATAATCCCCCTCTATATCGACAAATTCTATCCCCCGTGGTTCGTGGCACTCTTTCTCGTTGCCCTCATGTCCGCTGCCATGAGCGCCGGAAGCAGTCAGTTCCATGCTCTGGGTACATCGCTCTCCCGCGACATCTTCGAGCAGGTCCTCCTGAAAGGAAGATCGGTGGCGGAAACAACGATCGTGACCAGAGTGGGTATCGTCTTCAGCATCTTCGCCACCCTCATCATCGGCCTTGTTCTGCCCGAGAGCATCGTTGCCGTCGCAACAGCGTTCTTTTTCAGCCTCTGCGGCGCCACCTTTATCCCTGTATATCTTTTCGGCCTCTATTGGAGGCGGGGAACAAAACCCGCCGCCAAGGCCAGCATACTTACCGGGTTTTTCATATCCCTCATCTGGATGCTCCTTTTCCACGAGCAGGAGGCAAAGGCTTTCGGTCTGTGCAGGAGGTTCTTTAATACCGACACCCTCGCCAGCCACCCCTGGAACATGATAGACCCGCAGATCATCGCCCTGCCGATAGCCCTGATCGTCTTCGTCGTCGTATCGCTGACAACACACCCCGTCCGGGAGGAAACGGTAAAGAAGGCTTTTGTTCACATATAGCAAGGGCCTTCGATAGAATTAAGGAGGAGACCATCATGTCAAAACGTTACGTTCTGGGCATTTACCTCAGCAACAGGGTCGAAAGTGCCGCCGAGTTCCAGAATATCCTGACGGCATGCGGCTGTTACATCAAGACCCGCCTCGGCCTCCATGAGGTCAACGAAAACCTTTGCGCCCCTGGCGGCCTTATCCTCCTCGAGGTTTATGGCGGAGACGAGGCCGTTGCCGAAATGGTGTCAAGGCTGAAAGCGGTCAAGGGTCTGCAGGTCCAAAAGATGGAATTTGAAATGTGAGAAAGGCAGGTAACGGGTGATGGGCAATAGGGGATAAGGAACAGGAAAACAATGGCGCGCCTATCCGGGATGGGGGATCATGATGTGATACATGCTGCGCCGGGCATTCTTCTTCTTGCTGTCCTTGTCCTCTTGATTCTTCAGGCGAACACCTGTTGTGCCGGGGAATCGAAAAAGGTGATCATGGCAGCGACGGGACTCGCGGAGTCGACGAAAGGATCTGTCGAAGAACAATGGCCCGCCTCTTCACAGTTCATTGTTGTGAAGAAAGATGACCCATCGCCTCACATCTCCACCGTATATGCATTCGAAAAGAAAGGCGGTCTCTGGACCACTATTTTCGGTCCCGTCCGCGCCGTGACGGGGCGAAACGGCTTTGCGCAGCCAGGCGGCAAACGTGAAGGCGACGGCAGGACCCCAACGGGAACATACCCTCTCGGTCTCGTCTTCGGCTATCCCCCAACCGTTGTATCCTCTATGCCCTATCGTCAGATGACGGCTCAGGACATATGGGTCGACGACCCCGATTCCCCCGACTACAACCGCCTGAAGAAACGCGGTGAAACAACTGCCCGCTCCTCCGAAAACATGGTTCTTCCCGATGACCGGTACAAATACGGCATCATTATCGAATACAACACCAATCCCGTCGTCCCCGGCCGGGGCAGCGCCATTTTCATCCACATCTGGAAGGACGACAAGACCGCGACCGCGGGCTGCGTAGCCCTGTCGGAGGAGACCGTTCTGAGATTGATCCGCTGGCTGGATCCGGCAAAACAACCGTTGATCGTTCTTGAAAAATGAACCTTCAGATCTTTTGCTATCGTGTTATGAGCGCCCTGCAATAGTCCCGGAAGTTATTCACCGCTATGAAAAACTCCCGCATCATGATGACCCAGTAATACTGGCCTTTGGCGGTCAGGGACAGGGTGTCGCCTTTCCTGGTGAGGGCGCCTGCAAGGCGGAAGAATGTTATCTCGGGGAGGAGATAGAGACTGGCGTTGACACCGTGTTTTTTCGACAGTTCCTTGAGGTCGAGGGTAATGCCGAAAAGCTTCATCAGGAAATCGTAAAGGAGACGTTCCCTCGTGCCGCAGTCCTTTCGGGCGGCTATGGGCAGTTCTCCTTTGGCGAGGCGCTCTATGTAGGCGGAGATATCGAAGGTATTTGAGTAGACACTGCCGCCGAGGTAGCCGATGGAACCGCTTCCCAGGCCAGCGTATTCATCGTAATTGACGACGTATTCGTCGATCATGACGTCGCCGCGGGAAAAACACCAGGCCGTGCTGGGGCGGTAGTCGTCGTGGAGCATTTCTGTGATCTTCACGTAGAGGTTCTGGCCGCGGTTGTAGTCGACGCGGCCCAGTTTCCTGCCTATGAGCTTTTCCGTGGAGGTCGAAACCATCAGGGGATAGAACGTCACCTGGTCCACGGCGAGGTCCACGAGGACCTCTAGATCGTGCTCGAGCATCCCCATTGTCTGGGTGGGATAATTGAATATCATGTCCACGTTGAGGGTGTCGAAGAGGCCCATGGTCTCCCTGAGCCTCTGCGTTATCTCTTCCCCGCTGCCGTACTTGTGATAGCGTTCCACGGCCTTGAGGATGCCGTCGTCGAAGGTCTGGACGCCGACGGAGAGGCGGTTGACGCCCATATCCCTGAGCAATGTCAGGTTGTTTTCCGTCAGATGGTTGGGGTTCGTTTCGACGGAGACCTCGCGGATGCGGAAGATATCTCTCGTCAGCTTCAGCGTCTCCGAGAGTTCGTCGATAAGGACCGTGGGTGTTCCGCCGCCGACGTAAACGGCGCTGAAGTCATAACCAAGATCGCCGTACATCCCGATCTCTGTGCGAAGGGCCCTGAAATAGGACCGGGCTATCTCCTCCCTGAAGACCACGCGATTGAAAGAGCAGTAAGGGCAGAGTTCCTCGCAAAAGGGCACATGGAGGTACAGAAGCCTCGGGATGGCATCGGAGGGCCGCGGGACTTCGTAGGATTCGCCGGGCGAGAAACGCAGGTAATCCGCATTCTTTCTCCGGGCCACGTTGCATATGAGTTTTTCGATCAGCATCGTAAATTCAGGGGTAAAGGGTACGCATAAGGTGCCAGAAACCTCTCAACCTGTCCCCTGTATCCTGTTCCCTGCCCCGTGAGTGATTTAGTTTAAAGGTCACGGTGGCGAAAAATCAAGCACATATTCCCCGACCCCGGAAATAACTTGACATGCCCGACAAAGGTCGTTAAAACATGGGCATATTCATGAAAAGAATCTTCTTTCTCCCAATGCTCACTATTTTCCTTTCAAGCACCATTGTCGGCTGCTCTCTTGACGCCTTTTTCTCTCCCAATTATGGCAACCTGGAGTATCCCACGACCTCCCTTCCAGGACAGGAGGGCGGGCAGCAGAAGCAGCCGGTTGCCGACCAACCACAGCGCGTTACTGCTCCCGACGAAGAAGCGAAGCTGGGGCCTACACCGAGATCAGCCGCTCGGACCGTGAAGGACGAGAGCATAGACGGCAGCCCAGTCGTAAGGATGGCGAGCGGATCCATGACCAGGGTAAAGACCGCCTCCCGCAGCACCTTCACGGGCAGCGTCACCGCCGTGGATTACGTCGGGAAGACGATATCCGTGAAAAGCACAGGCAAAAACCTGACCTTCGACCTTACGAACCCCGTCGTGCGGGGGTATGCAAACATAGGAGAGATCCAGATAGGGGACACCATCACCCTCGGATACATAAAGAACGGCATCGGCATCGTCAAGGGGGAGAACTTCCACCCGGACCTCCAAAACCAGACCGCACCTGACGAACTTGCCTCATCACGGAAAGGCAAACGGTCTAAACGCGCAACAGCCAATCAATCCTCTAAAAAGGGGGCAACTCCTGTTCGTGTCAAATACAAGGTGAACCGGCTTGCCTTTAACGACGTCGACAACAACAAGGACGGCAAGGTATCTCCCGTGGAACTCGGCACAGTGCTGCCTTCTCTTACCATGGAAGATTTCAAGAAATATGACCGCAACGGCGACGGCGGCCTCAACGAAGCGGAATACGGCAGCGTGAAGAAGAGGTAGAAAACAGTTTCAGGTTTCAAACAAAGAACAGACTGGTCTTTTTCCTGTCATCCCGGTTCCGGTCCACCAGACCGGCCACATTACCCTGCTCCCTTCTTTTCTCGATACACGACTCAAATCCACATGACGAGAACAGCGCATTGTCGTTCAACAAACGTTCCCACGCCCCATGTTCCATGCGCATTGGAACGTGAAACGTTTCTTACTTGAAATGTTTCCTGAAGGTCTTTTCCAGAACAGTCTTAACGTCCTCGCGAAACCCTTCATAACTTTTGAGGAACTTCTTGCCCCCCGGCGTTATGTTGGAACCGCCGCCTGACACACCTCCCACCCTTCGTTCCAGAAGCGCGAAGCCCAGGCGTTTCTCTATTGCCTGGAGCATCAGCCAGGCCTTGCGGTAAGACATATTGAGATCCATTGCCGCCTTGTGCAGGGAACCCGTTTCCTCTATCCGTTTGAGCACCTGGTAAGGACCCTCACCGAACGCCTTGCCGTCATTATCTATCCATACCTTGTAACCAACTTTCATATACAGGCCCCCTTGTTCTTCCATCAAGGCAATTATAGAAAACATCCTGTAATCCTGTCAAGTTACAATATTGACCCAGGCACCTCCCGCCAAACCCGGCCCCGGTGTTCATCATCGACAACAATTCTGAAGGTCCTCAATATCCTGTTATTCCGGTAGGATATACCACGCGTCCTCCAGCATGGACACAATGTCGAACCATTACGAAAAATTGGCCTTGACTTGTCCTTATATCCGATGATATATAACGTTCGTTATATCCATCAAGATACAAGGAGGCTCTGTTTATGGTTTCTCTAACACGATCCGCTCTCTTCGTCCTTATCGTTGCAGTGTTGACCCTGGCATTGGCCACACCCTCCGGCGCGCAAAACCAAAAACCGAAGGAAGATGTGTTCACCCTTGGCGAGATCGAGGTAAAGGACCGATCCGAGGTGAGCAGGAATGTGACCGTCGAAAGGATCTACGAGGAAGACATGCGCGACTTCAACAAGAACAACGTGGCGCAGGCGGTCAACCTGCTCCCCGGGGTAACGTTGACAAAGAACAGCAGAAACGAACAGATGGTCTACATCCGTGGATTTGATATGAGACGCGTTCCCATCTTCCTTGACGGCATTCCGATCTATGTGCCCTATGACGGCTATCCGGACCTCGGGCGCTTCACCACATTCGACATGTCCCAGATCACCGTTTCCAAGGGGTTCACGTCTGTGCTTTACGGCCCCAATACCGAAGGCGGGGCCATCAACATGATATCGAGAAGACCGCAGAAGGCCTTCGAGGGGAGTATCAGCACCGGGTACGCCACAGGTGACACCTTCATGAGCTATATCAATCTCGGAACGAACCAGAAGAAATGGTATCTCCAGGGCGGCGGGTCCTATGTGAGCAGCGACTACGTGAGGATGTCCGACAATTGGTCGGAAAGACCGACGGAAAACGGCGGGCACCGCGACAATTCCTACTATAGGGACAGGAAGTACAACCTGAAATTGGGGTTCACCCCCTTCGACGGCCATGAGTACGCCATCAGTTACACAAACCAGCACGGCGTGAAAGGCAACCCGGTATATGCCGGTACGGACCCGTCCGTTGCCATCCGTTACTGGCAGTGGCCCTACTGGGACAAGGAGAGCGTCTACTTCACATCAAAGACACCTGTCGGGCAAGACTCCTATTTCAAGGTAAGGTTCTACTACGATCAGTATCAGAACTCACTATACAGTTATGACAACGATACCTATTCGACAATGGATAAGAAATCCTCCTGGATGAGCGATTATAGCGACAAAACCACCGGCGGCTCCATTGAGGCCGGGACGACCCTTGTTCCCAGGAACAACATCAAAGCGGCCTTCCACTACAAGGAAGACCGCCACAAGGAACACAACCAGCCGAACCCCTACCAAAATTTCAAAGACGAAATATGGTCCGTCGGGCTTGAGGACACGCTGCAGATAGTCGACAAATTCTACACCATCTTCGGCGCCAGCTACGACAGCATAAAGACTATCAATGCGGAAGCTTACGATTCGAAGACCAACACTTTCTCCGATTTCCAAAAGGACAGTCAATCATCTCTCAACCCCCAGATCGGCTTTTTCTATGATCTTACAGACACGAGCAAGATCCACGCCAGCGTGGCGAAAAAAACCAGGCTTCCCACGATGAAGGACAAGTACTCCTACAAACAGGGGACGGCCCTGCCCAACCCGAACCTGAAACCCGAGGAGGCCATCAACTACGAACTGGGATACCAGAATACGTTCTTCAAGAAAATCGCACTGAAGACCGCCATCTTCTATTCCGATATATCGGACATGGTCATGCAGGTCAAGGTCCCCAATCCCTCCAATCCAGCAACCACATTGAACCAGAACCAGAACATCGGCGATGTGAGGAGATACGGTGCCGAACTCGATGTCTCGGGCTCCATCATCACGAACCTGAACGGCGGCTTCAATTACACCTATATCTGGTCCGACAACCGGACCGACTCCACGCGGGTGACCGATATCCCGAAACACAAGCTTGCGGCCTACGCGAAATACACGCCGCTTACGGGTCTTTCCCTCATCGCGGACATCGAATACAATTCCCAGCGATACAGCTCTTCCGACGGCATCGAGGTCGCCAGGGCCTTCGCGGTCACCAATTTCAAGGCCGCCTATGAATTCCTGAAGGGTCTCAGGATCGAAGGCGGGGTATCGAATGTATTCGACAGGGATTACTCCCTTGCCGAAGGTTACCCCGAGGCAGGCAGAAGCTATTTTACCAATCTTGTTTACAAGTTCTGAGGCTTACGATGATCATCGAGGAAACGGCGGCTCTTCTCGAAACCCTATACGGGGAGACGTTGAAGAACATCACCATCGAGAGGACCGTCGTTGGTGTCTACTTCACCGGTGTTAAGCTGTCAAACGGCTGCGGGGGTGTTTCATACACACCCGCAGCCGAACTCCATGGCTCCTGTTGCTCCATCCTCAATACAATGGGACAGAAGCAGGGGGAGCTCAAGGGTGCAGCCGTCTACGACATTCTTTTGCCGCCCCCCCGTCTCCTTCCTGACCACCGCTGCAAAACTCGCTGTCTGGATATCGTGGGCGGCGTTGTCGTCACCGATCCCGACCGCGCCCTCGACATACTTTCCGAAGGCGCGGGTGCCTATCAACTCTTCGGCGTTTGCGTACGCAAGATGAATCTTCTGAGACACAAGCCCCGGGAGGTGAGCAACTTCGCATGAATACGGCGTCCCTTCACAGCATGGGCCGGGAATTCGCGATCTCCCTCGCGATCCACATATGTATCTTCGGAGCGGTTGTGGTCTTCGGACACACCCTGGACAAACCCCGGGAGACCGTCCTCGTCTATCTTACTGATGAACTGCCCGGCGCAGGCCGCGGCGGCTCGGCCAGAGCGGCGGCGCTTTCGAAGGAAGACGCAAAACCACAGGGAAAACCTGCGACGACACCAGAAAGTGCAAAAAAGAGGCCGGAGAGATCATTGTCCACCACGAAGGCCCTTTCGAGAAACGTTGAAAAGAACACAAAAGATGAGGAACGGAAGACTCCTGCAGAGGTTGACCGCTCGGAGGCCGGGGTAGACGCGGCGAGCATCTCGAACGGCCTGCCGCAGCGGACGGGCGGGGGTGAAGGCGGACGGGGAAGCGGCGGGGGGGCTGGTTCCGGGCCCGGTGCCGGAACCGGCGTCGGAAGCGGTTACGGGCAGAGTTTCGGAAGCGGCAGGGGAGGTGCGGCTTCAAACCTGAAAATGCAATATCTGAAGGAACACTTCGGCTACATCCGGGACCTCATCATGAAACACATCAACTATCCCCACATGGCCAGGAAGATGGGGTGGAGGGGAAGGGTTGTCGTCGCCTTCATCATCAGGGAAAACGGCACCGTGGAGAATACGCGCGTCGTCAAAAGCTCCGGCTACGACGTGCTCGACAGCAACACGGTGAAGACCATCAGGGAGGCACAGCCTTTCCCGAGGCCTCCCGTTAAGGCAGAGCTTGTCATACCCATTGTCTACAAACTGGAATAGAAAGGATAAGGAAAAGGAGGAAAAATGAACACCGATCAACTGGACTTGCAGAAATGTCTCGAAAGGGCGTCACGGTTCCACGGCGACCTCTGCGCGGGGATTACGCTGGGCACGAGAATGTCCATACTGGGCCTCAAGGCGATCGGCATTGACGACCCCATGGGGAGGGACCGTAAAAACCTCATCATATTCGTCGAGACAGACCGCTGCGCCGCCGATGCTATCCTGGCCGTGACCGGATGCCATCCGGGAAAAAGGACGATGAAGATCCTCGACTATGGCAAGATGGCGGCAACATTCATCAATCTGGCCACAGGCAAGGCCGTCCGCGTCGTGACGAAGGACAAGACTATCGACCCGAACAAGGAATACACCCGGGAGATGATCGAGCAAGAACCGCACACGGAAAAATACGCCATGATGCCCGCCGAGGACCTCTTCGAATTCGAGGAGGTGGAGGTGGACCTGAGACCCGAAGATATGCCCGGCAAACCCCTGAGGATTGTCACATGTTCCGCCTGCGGGGAGCGAGTCATGGATATGAGGGAGATCAGAGACAACGGCAGGATACTCTGCAGGCCCTGTGCGGAAAGCAGGACCTACTGGCGGAAAAAAAGTTGAAAACAGGATACTTCAATGGCTGATACGGTAATTGACTGGAACGAGGTCTGGAAACATGAGACTGCAAAAAGGTCTGTAGAGAAACGGGATGTCCATTTCTGGAATGAAAAGGCCCGCAACTTCTTCAACAAACCCTGGGAATCGAATTACTCCGGGGATTTCCTCAAGATCATGGAACCCAGGCGCTGCTGGACCGTTCTCGACATGGCATCCGGCACAGGCGCGTTGACCATCCCTCTGTCGAGATACGTCAGGAGGATAACCGCTGTCGATTTCTCGCCGAGGATGCTCGAAGCTCTCGAGAAACAATGCCGGATACAGGGCATCGAGAACGTCACCACCATCAATGCAAGCTGGGATGATGACTGGATGTCCAGGGGCATCGGCGAATATGACGTTGTCGTGGCGTCGCGGTGCCTCGTCGTCGATGATCTGCAGAAAGCCGTTCTGAAATTGAACAGTGCGGCCCGGGAACGCGTCTACATTTCCACCATCGTTGGGGACGGGCCTCATGACAGAAGGATCTATGAGGCCGTCGGGAGGCGACTCACACCCGGGCCGGACTACATATACACCTACAACCTCCTCCACCAGCTCGGCATTTACGCAAGCCTGTTCATCATCAAAGACCTCAGGGTGGAATCCTTCCGCGATAACGATGAGGCTTTTGCACACTACGAGCATTTCCTGGGGAAATTGACAAGAGGTGAAAAACGGGACCTGCGGAATTATCTCCGAAAGCACCTTGTGTCGAGAAACGGAAAGTGGGTCCTCGACTATAAGAGAATGACACGTTGGGCGGTGATGTGGTGGGAAAAGGAATGAACGAGGTCGTCCACCCATGAGACAGGGGATGCTCATCGCATCGCTTTTCGCCGCCCTCGTGCTCGCCGTCCTCATGTCCCTGGCGCTCGGCAAATATCCCCTGGGACTCTCAGACATCTGTTCCTTCTTCCTCTGGAAGCTCTTCGACGCCGGCGTGACCTTCTCGATCGACAGACAATTGCTGGAGAACATTCTCCTCAATATACGCTTGCCTCGCATCATGGCGGCGGTTTTTGTCGGCGCATCCCTGTCGATCTCGGGGGCCGCTTTCCAGGCGATGTTCATCAATCCCCTCGTTTCGCCGGGCATACTGGGCGTGCTCGCCGGCGCCTCTTTCGGTGCGGCCCTTGGCATGATACTCTCGAAGAGCTGGTTCTTCGTCCAGGCGAGCTGTTTCCTTTTCGGGTTTCTGGCTGTCATGGCGGCCGTCGGGGTCGCCCGCCTGTATAGAGGCAACACCGTTCTTCTCCTGATCCTCGGCGGGGTAATAAGCGGGGCGCTGTTTACATCCCTCCTGTCCATCGTGAAATACCTCGCCGACCCTTACAACCAGCTTCCGGCAATCGTCTACTGGCTGATGGGCGGACTCACTCTGGTCGATGGAAGCACGATCAGGAATACCGCGATCCCCGTCGTCGGCGGGATAGCTCTCATCATTTCGCTCTCGGGATATCTCAACGTTCTGAGCATGGGCGACGAAGAGGCCCGGGCGATGGGCGTTCCCGTGGAAAGGATACGGTTTCTCCTCATTATCCTGGCAACCATGCTGAGCGCCATCACTGTTGTGCTCGCCGGCATGGTCGGCTGGGTAGGCCTCATCATCCCCCATGTCGCCAGGATGATCGTCGGGCCCGACAACCGCGTGCTTATCCCCGTGAGTGCCCTCATCGGTGCATTGTATCTCGTGGCGGTCGACGACGTTTCGCGTCTTCTTTTCGCAACCGAGATACCGCTGGGGATCATCACATCTCTCGTGGGTATACCTTTCTTTGCCGCCGTTCTCAAAAAGGCGAACAGGGGGTGGAGCTGATGCCCCTCATGGAGGCAAACAATATCGTTTTTGCCTACACGGACAAACCGGTCCTGAACGACGTCACCATGGAAGTCCATGAGGGAGAGGTTGTGACGCTTCTGGGGCCGAACGGCAGCGGGAAAAGCACCCTTCTCAAATCCATCCTCGGGCTCATCAAGCCGAAGAAAGGTACGGTCCGCCTCCGCGGGAAGGACATAGCGTCTATCACGCAGAGAGAACTGGCGAGACAGATAGCCTACGTTCCCCAGACCCATAAAAGTACATTCCCCTACAGCGTCTTCGACGTCATTCTCATGGGAAGGATGCCCCACAAGACCTTTTTCTTCCGGTACTCACGGGAGGATATGAACATTGCACGGACCGTGATGGAGCGCCTTTCCATCACTCATCTCTCCCGGCGCCCTTACACGGAGATAAGCGGCGGCGAGAGGCAGCTCACCCTCATTGCGCGGGCGCTGGCCCAGGGAGCGCGCATCTTCGTCATGGATGAACCGGCAAGCGGCCTCGACTACGGCAATCAGCTCAAACTGCTGGAGCATATCACCGCTCTGTCCCGGGAGGGGTACACCTTTATCAAGTCGACCCATTCACCGGAACACGCCATCTGGATAGCCCACCGCGCGGTCATGATCAGAAACGGGACAATCATCGCCGACGGGTGCTGCGACGACGTGGTGAACAACGAAACTCTCTTTCGCCTCTATAACACAAGGGTGAACGTGGTGCGGCTGAACGGGTCGCTCCGGGTCTGCATACCGGAGGCAATTCACAACAGGGGGGCGAAAAACCAAACGGAACGCGGGGAACGCAACGGAGCGCCTCAGACCGGCAGCAGCGAACGGGACATGCCTGAGAGACGTTGCTGAAAACATCACTCGAGGTCGAACGATGATCAGTTACGACGATGCGCTGAAAAAGATGAAGGAAAGAGAGAGACCCATGAATTGCCGGATTATCGCAGCGCAATGCGTGAGGTCACGGACGCTGTGCACACTAATCGTCCTTGTTCTGGCCGCCCTGTTGCCCACGACACAGCTCAACGCGAGAGAGCTTACCGACATATTCGGCGGGAAGGTTGTCGTCCCTGACCACATACGGAAAGCCTATGCAACATCGCCGCCCGCTACCTACATGCTCTATGCCATTGACCCCGCGGTCCTTGCGGGACTCAATACCCCGGTCCGGAAATGGGAGAAAAGGTATCTTCGCAAACAGATCCAGAGGCTGCCCGTGCTCGGCGGATGGTACGGCCAGGGATATGTTCCCAATATCGAGATGGTGCTGAAAGTGAATCCCCAGATCATCATCGTACCCAGTCTCCATTCGGCGATCGACGAGAGAACGAACCACACGCTCAAGGACGTACCCATACCGGCCGTAAGCGTGAAAATGGACACACTCGCCAGTTATCCCGATGCGTTCACCACCCTGGGTGAGGCGCTTGGCCGGCAGCGACGTGCGAAAAAGCTGAGCGTATATGCCCGGAAAACTGCCGCTCAGATAGCGCGGATCGTGGATACCCTGCCGTCAGACCGCAGGGTATCGGTCTACTACGCCGAAGGAGAAGACGGATTGAGCACCGAGTGCGGGGCGTCCATGCACGTCGAACTTATAGAACTGGCCGGCGGACTCAACGTCCACCGATGTGCCTCGAAGACCGGCTACGGCATGGAAAAGGTTTCGCTGGAACAGGTTTTGCTTTACAACCCGGACGTGATCCTGGTCTTTGAAAGGCTCTTTTTCAAAAGCATCCTCTCCGACCCCAGGTGGCGGCAGATCAAAGCGGTACGAGAGGGGAAGGTATATCTCATTCCGAGACAGCCCTTCAACTGGTTTGACCGCCCTCCTTCCTTCATGCGTGTTTTGGGCCTGAAATGGCTGACGAACCTCCTCCACCCCGAACTGTATCCCGTGGACATCGTGAAGGAGACACAGAGTTTCTACACCCTCTTTCTTGACGTAAATCTCACCCGAAAAGAAGCGTCGGCAATCCTCTATTACCGAACACCCGATTGATAGGCCTGGGGACAAAAGACAAAAAAACACTTGACAGCGTTATTCCCTATCGTATATAACACTATTATGAGAGTGACACCGGGAGGATGGTTAATCCATCGCATGGGTACAATGGATCGGAAAACAAAGGGACCTTCGGAGAACGTGTATTCAGGACGGCAGAGCGATCGAATCAACGGCAGGGAGGTCTTTTCTTAATAGCGCAAATCCTCTAATAATCCTTTCTATTGAGAATATGGTCGTCGCGTGCATTGGGCCGGGCGGCCATATTTTCTTCTGCGATTTTCTTTTTATCTCACCGACCGGTGGAGGTGTCATCGGTCTGTCAGCATCCGGGCTCACCGGGGTGACCGCAGCAGCCGCGCATAGTGATCATCTTTTTTGCGTTGTTGCGAAAAAGAAGCCACGTCTTTCTCCACAGGGGCATGTCGGCATGGAGGTTCGTGAAGAACGCCCGCACGCTCGGCCTTCCATGCCTGTGACCATGGTCCTCCACGGCTATGGCTTGTCACCAACGAGAGGCAAAACCTTGTCGACGTGGAAGTAGACGACGAAGCGCTTCTCGTTCTTCTGTTCCTCGGGGACCTTGTACGTCTTGCGCCAGCGGAACTGTTCGATCTTCACAGGATCCGACTCCTCGCGCATCTTCGTGAGGTAGAGGCGCTTTCCGACGAAGGTGTTTCCTGCCGCCTCGGCAAAAATGTAGGCGGCATGGGGGTTCGACTGGAGGTTGGCGTGGGTCAACCGGTCCGTCATTATCCACACCGCCGTTTCCTCATCGACAAAGTGGGGCCGGGAATAGACCGCCGCATCAACGCTGCCCTTTGCATCCGCCGTGGCGAGAACACCCCTTCCCAAAGTGTTTTCAAAATACTCGCTGAGCTTCATAACCCCTCCTTAGTGCCTTATTGTCTTGTTTTCTCATTATAGCAAAGAATCGCGGATTTGTTGTAGAATAACAGAGGGAGCAGCATGGCCGTATTACCGCAGAGGATCGAGAGCTTGAGGCAGGGGCAGCCCTCCCGGGGGCCTGTAGTATACTGGATGAGCCGCGATCACCGCGCGGCCGACAACTGGGCGCTTCTGTTCGCCCAGGAAACGGCCCTGCGGCACGCCCTCCCTCTCGTCGTCGTCTTCTGCCTTTCCGATTCCTTTCTCGGCGCGACACTGAGGCAGTATGGCTTCATGCTCCGCGGCCTCGAAGAGGTCTGCGGAACACTTCAGGCCCTTTCCATCCCCTTCTTCCTCCTGCCCGGGGAGCCCGCAGACACCCTGCCAGGATTCATCGAACAAAACGGGGTGTCATTTCTTGTCAGCGACTTCGATCCCCTTCGCGTCAAGAAGCAATGGAAAGAGGCTGTCTTGCTCAAAACATCGGTCCCTTTCTACGAGGTCGACACCCACAATATCGTCCCCTGCCGGATGGCTTCGGACAAACGGGAATATGGTGCCCATACGATCAGAAAGAAGATAGGGCGGCTCTTGCCTGCCTTTCTCGACGAAATACCGGCGCTCCAAAAACATCCATACCCTTCCGGGATGGCGGGTAATCCCGTCGATGCAAGGGCCCTGCTGCGGGGTTTCAGGATAGACCGGTCCGTGGAAGAGGTGGACTTTTTAAGCCCCGGAGAAAACAGGGCCCGGGAAACGCTCCGGTCATTTATCGACGGGAGGCTTGACAAGTACGAAACCGGCCGGAATGACCCCGTGAACGATTGCCAGTCCAACCTTTCGCCTTATCTTCACTTCGGACAGATATCGGCCCAGCGCGTGGCATTGGAGGTGCGGAATTGCTCCGCCGGCGCTTTTTCGAAGGCCGCCTTTCTTGAAGAGCTTATCGTTCGCAGGGAACTCTCGGACAATTACTGCCACTACACCCCGTGCTATGACAGCTTTGAGGCCTTTCCACAATGGGCCAAAAAGACTCTCGATGACCACCGGGCCGACAGGCGCTTCCATCTCTATTCACCGGAACAGCTGGAAACGGCGAGAACCCACGATGACCTCTGGAACGCGATCCAGATGCAGATGGTGACCAGGGGAAAGATGCACGGTTACATGAGGATGTACTGGGCCAAAAAGATACTCGAATGGACTGCGTCGCCCGAAGAGGCGCTGTCGACAGCAATTCTTCTCAACGACCGCTACGAGCTTGACGGGCGAGACCCGAACGGTTACGCGGGCATCGCCTGGAGCGTCGGCGGGGTGCACGACAGGCCCTGGGGCGAACGGAATATTTTTGGAAAAATAAGATACATGAGTTATAATGGATGCGCGTCGAAATTCAACGTGAAACGTTACATCAAAGGGATCATCCGACCCGACAGCTGAGAAAACAGACAAAGGGAGGCTAAAGATCATGGCCGGGATAAAGTCCATACCAAAGGCAACACAAAAGGGCGTCGCCGACGTCGCGAAACGGCTCAAGGCCTTCGGCGCAAAGGAACCCTTCGCAGTCCTCGCGACGGGCGAGAAAGGCAGACCCTACACCTCCCTCATATCCTTCGCACTCACTCCCGATCTGAGACAGGTCATATTCGCAACACCGAAAAACACAAGGAAGTTCAAAAACATCATCAGCTTGAAGGATGTGGCCCTGCTGATCGACAACCGCTCCAACAGGAATAGAGGCTTCACCGAAACGGAAGCCATTACCATTTTGGGTACCGCCACGGCACTTCGCCGCGGCAGGGCCTGGTTGGAATATGCCGGGATCTTCCTGAAAAAACACCCCGAATTGGAGGAGTTCATAAACACATCGACAACAGCCCTCGTCGTCGTCGATGTGAAGAGCTGCGTTCACGTGGGGAACTTCCAGACCGTCACCGTCATGGACTGGAACAACGAGGAGAGCTAACAAACATGTGGAATTGGAAACCATTTTACGAAGATGAGAACATAAGCGTTTTCTGCGATCTGGACCAGATCGTCGATACGGAACCGGACGAGAACGGTCTATACGCCTCGCCGGACTGCTATCGCCCTCTGCCGCTTCGTTTCGGCGTATTCTTGTCCATCGTCCTCAAGAACAAGGACGACATGGCCCGTTATCTCGAGGAGCGCAAGAATCGCTCCCTTCCCCTCAAGGGATATAAATCATATCGCTATTCCCTGTGCCTTGCCGAAATGGACATGCACGACATGCGTTGCCGTATCCTGCCGGCGGGAGACTATGATTCGAAGGACCGCGAACTCGGCGACGCCTGCATCATCACCGACGTCACCCCGGCCATCCTTCCCGGCATAAACGACGAGTGGAAACCCATAAGATCAAAAAGATCCCACCCCATGATACGGGCACTGGCAAAGATGTTTTTCTTAAAAGATTGAGACGCGTAATTGGCAATGGGAAGAGCGGCCATTACTTCAAACCTGCCTTTTTCAAATTGACATAGACCGATTCGTCGGGTTATAAACTGGCATGATCGAACGGTATACGCGGGAGCGGATGGCTCGGGTTTGGACGGATGAGAACAAGTACAGGAAATGGCTCGATATAGAGGTTCTCATCTGCGAGGCGTACACGAAGCTTGGCCTCATCCCTGAAGAAGACATGAAGAACATCGGGGAGAAAGCGAACTTCGATGTTGCAAGGGTGCTCGAGATCGAAGAGCGGACCCGCCACGACGTAGTCGCCTTCATCGAGAACGTCGCCGAATATGTCGGACCCTCCTCCAAGTACATCCACATGGGCGTCACCTCATCGGACATCCTCGATACATCCTTTTCGTGCCTTCTCAACGAGGCGGCGGATATCCTCATCGAGGACATAGCCGCGCTCATGGAGGTTCTCAAGGAAAAGGCCTACGCCTGCAAGGACATGCCCGCCATCGGCAGAACCCATGGCATCCATGCCGAGCCGGTCACCTTCGGTCTCAAGATAACCCATTTCTACGACGAGATGAAACGGAACCTGGAGCGGATGAAGGCGGCAAAGGAGCGCATCCGCCATGGAAAGATATCGGGCGCCGTCGGCACCTACGCCCACGTCCCGCCCTTCGTGGAGCAGCACGTCTGCGAAAATCTGGGCCTTAAGGTGTGTCCCATATCGTCACAGATCATTCCCCGGGACTATTACGCGGAGTTTTTCACGACCATAGCACTCACGGGCTCCACCATCGAACGTATGTCCATGGAGGTCCGCAACCTTCAGCGTACCGAGGTGGGCGAGGCGGAGGAGTTCTTCCGAAAGGGACAGACGGGATCGTCGGCGATGCCGCACAAGAGAAACCCCATCGCATCAGAAAACCTCTGCGGAATGGCACGGCTCCTCCATGGCTACGCCATGACATCGATGGAGAACATCCCTCTCTGGCACGAGAGGGACATCAGCCACTCGTCGGCGGAAAGGGTCATTGCCCCTGACGCAACCATCGCCCTCGATTATATGCTCGAAAGGGTAAAGAACGTCTTCAAGAACCTCATCGTCTATCCCGAGAAGATGCAGAAGAACCTCGACATCACGCGGGGGCTCTATCACTCGGAAGCGATACTCATCGCCCTTATCAGGAAAGGGCTTACAAGGCAGGAAGCATACAAGGCCACCCAGGGCGTAGCCATGCGCTGTTATGAAGGCGGCCTTGATTTCGTTACAGAGCTGAAAAAGGATGCCGAACTGGCAAAGCACCTCTCCGCGAAAGAAATAGAAGAGACCTGCACCAACGAACATTACTTCCGCCACATCGACACGATATTCAAAAGAATATACGAGTAAAAACGGCTTGAACGGTTAGAACCGTCAGAACGTTGTATCTCTGAGGCAAAAAATAAAGGGACATGACTTTGGACGAATCCCGATGCCAGATTCGGTCGATATCGAGGCGGCAAGGATGAGGCGACGCAGGCGTACGTCCGTACGTCGAGGAGCCGAGGACGCGGCCAACGAAGAGAGCGGCCGGATATGGCATCGGGATCAGCAGGCGGCTTTAACGTAGCGGATGTGCAGGTCATAAAGGATGCCGTCGATGAGACGATCCTCCTCCGCGTTCAGGTTGCCCTTCGTCTTTTCCTTTAATATCTCTATGATCGTGATCGTCTGCTTTGCCAGGGAAAGGTTGACGTTCTTTTCGCTGCTGATGGGATCCGGCAGCTCCCCGAGACACACCATTGCCGATGTCGAGAGCGACAACAGGAACGTGGAGAAGTTCAAATCGGGAAAAAGATGCTCTTCCGCGGCACTGCACGTGCCGACCTCGTCCTTCACCTGTTTCTTTATATCATCCAATTCTGCCATAACAACCCCCTATAGGAGAGTATCGAGCTTTACCGGCACGAAAAAGAGACTGTCGTCCCTTTTTACCTGGTAGAGGATGTAGTTCCTCGTGAGCCCTTCTATCATAAATGCGTCGAAATCCTTGTTGTTCTTTACCGGGTTATTGTTGATCTTAACGATAACGTCGCCTTTCTTCAAGCCCGATTTCATGGCGATGCCGCCGGGAAGCACCTTCACTACCACGACGCCGTCCCTGTCACGAAGGCGGTATTTCAATTTAGGGTACCCCGATATATCGGAAACCTTCATGCCGCACAGAACTTTGTCAACGGGCTGCGGCATGTACTCCTCGATGTCGGAAACATCGATATTGACAGTGTATTTTTTCCCTGCCCTGGTCAGGCGCAGCCGGAGGGTAGCCTTCGACTTCACGGAACGGATGGCGACCTGAAGCTTCAAGGATTCGCGGATCACTCTCTTGTTTATCTCCGTGATCCTGTCTCCCGCCTTGAACCCGTATTTCGCGGCGGGGCTTCCGGGTATGATCCGGTTGACGAGAAGATAATGCCTTTTATCTTCCTTGTGCCTCTCGATAAAAAGACCGAGAATGGGACGCGTCAACTTGCTCTCCGTGAATTCCGAAAGGATGGTCATCACGTCGTCCATGGGGATGGCAAACCCTATCCCCTTGCCTTCACCGTAAATTGCCGTGACTATGCCCATCGGGGCGCCGTCGGTGCCGAGGAGGGCACCGCCGCTGTTGCCGGGATTGATGGCCGCATCCGTCTGGATGAGATCGGCATAGACCTTGTTGTCTATTCTCAGGTTTCGCCCCAGGGCACTCACGACACCCAGGGAAACGGAACTGGAAAGACCATAGGGGTTTCCTATGACTATGGCCCTCTCGCCGACGCGGATCTTCCTCTGTTTTATCGTAAGGTGCGGGAAATCCGTCCTGTCCGAGACAATCTTGAGGAGGGCGATATCATATTCCGGGTCGCTCCCGAGGACATAGGCTTCGTACTCCTTGCCGTTGATGAACTTCACCCTGATATTTATGGCCCGGGCTATGAGGTGTTCATTGGTGACGATAATGCCTGCGGGATCGAGGACCACGCCGGAACCGATGTTCTCGACAAGTTCCTCCACCTGATCGTCGCCCGAAAAATACCTTTTGAACAGGGACGACGACTTTTTTTCTTCCGATTCGGTTTTGAAAAGCTCCTCTGTCTTGATATTGACTATGGCCCTGCTGGCCGTCTCCACCACATCGGCTATCCTGTCATCCTGATCAACCTGAGGACGGGCCTGCCCGCAGGCTACCCCGGAGACAACAAGGAAGACGCCGCTGAAGAAAAGAAGCGCGACCGGCAGGCACAACGCCTTCGCTCTCCTTCTTTTCACAGATGATGGTCTACCTCGCATTGTCATAGATGACACCCGGCAACATAGGGATCGCAAACGGGGCCGCGGTCTTTCTCAGGAACGACCTTCCCCGGACTTGCGGCGCTTTTTAATGAGTTTCTTCACCGAATCGAGGATAATATGGGCAATCTCGTCCTTGCTCAACCGCGGCACCTGCTTGGTGGCACCGGAACGGTCGATGATCGTCACTTCATTTTCTTCGGACCCGAAACCGATGCCCTGCTGGGCAACATTATTCGCCACAATGAGATCGAGGTCCTTTCTCTTGAGCTTGCCGAGGGCATGCTCGATGATATTCTCCGTCTCGGCGGCAAAACCCACCACGATCCTGTCGCCTTTCACCCTGCAAAGTTCGGCGATGATATCGGGATTCTTTTCGAGTTCCAGTGTCATAAGATCGACATCACCCTTTTTCTTTATCTTCTGGCAATTCTCATTCCTGCATCTGAAGTCTGCAACGGCGGCTGCCTTGATGATCACCGTGCAGTCCTTGTGATATTCCATGACAGCGTCTCTCATCTCGCAGGCCGTTACGACACTCTCCACCCTGATGTCCATGCGCGGCACGGGTATCGAGGTCTCCCCGGTGATGAGAAGCACTTCGGCTCCGCGGCGGCGCGCCATCTTTGCGAGGGCATAGCCCATCTTCCCCGATGACCTGTTGGTTATGCAGCGCACGGGGTCGATGTACTCGGTGGTCGGTCCCGCGGTAACCATGATACGTTCCGAACGGAGGTCTTTTTCCGTGAAAATGTCCTCTATCCTTTCTACGATCTCTTCTATGCCCGGAAGACGTCCCTTGCCTTCGGTACCGCAGGCGAGATCGCCGCTTGCAGGCTCCATGAGCTCATAACCGGCTTCCTTTAGCTTCTGGAGATTCGCCTGGACCATCTTGCTTGACCACATCTTGGTGTTCATGGAGGGAACGAAAAAGACAGGCACCGTCGTCGCCATGACCATGGTGGTCAGGAAATCGTCCGCTATCCCGTTCGCTATCTTCCCGATGATATTGGCCGTTGCAGGGGATATGACGAGAAGATCGGCTATGTCGGACAGGGCAATATGTCCTATCTTGGAGCCCCGGAAAAGCTCGAACATCTCATGGATAACGGGATTCCCGGACAACGTCTGGAAAGTCAGCGGCGTGACGAACTGCATGGCGTTCTTCGTCATGACCACATGGACATTGGCACCGCGCCTGGTGAGGAGCCTGATAAGCTCAGCCGTCTTGTAGGCCGCGATGCCGCCTGTAATCCCGACAATTATCTCTTTGTTGCGAAGCATGCTGAATTGTGTGTCCATAATTTTAGATGTTGAGACCGAGTCTCCTGATGAATCTCGTGAAGAGATTCGCTTTGGGCACGTGCACGGGGGATACGATGTTGACCTTGCCGATCACCTGACCGTCAAACTTGATCACCAACTCTCCCAGCCTCTGCCCTTCCCTTATCTCCCCCTTCACCCGCTCGGGCAGGAGAATCTCCCTTGTGATTGCACCCTTTTTTTCAACAGCCACCGCGTAAAGGAAACTCTTCTCAGTCACTCCTTTCATCTTTGGGTATTTACCGTCGACGAGAAAGACGTCCTGCTCGATCACCTCTCCCTTCTTGACAACGTTCACCATTTTATACTGCGCAAAGGCCTTTTGCAACTTTTCCATCGCCAGAGAGTCGCGTATCTTCCCCGTGGGACTTCCCATGATGACGGCGATGAATCTCATATCCCCCCGTTTGGCGGTGGCGACAAGATTAAACCCGGTCCGCGAGTAATATCCCGTCTTGAGGCCGTCCGCTCCCTGAAACCTGCCGAGGAGCTTATTCGTGTTGGTCAGGGTGAATTTGCCGGCCCTGAAGGTATCCCTCTGGATGGATGTCCATTCAAGGATCTTTGGGCTCTTAAGGAGCTCCCGGGCCAAAACGGCAAGGTCGCTGCAGGAGGTCTGGTCTTCCTTTCCGCCCTCTGACGGAGGGAGGCCATGAACGGTATGAAACTCCGTATCGGCAAGCCCGAGCATCTTGGCCTGGGCGTTCATCAACTGCACCATCCCGTCTTTGCTGCCGGCCACATGCTCGCTGATCGCATAGGCGGCATCATTGCCGGAGGCGACCATCATTGCCTTCATGAGGTCCTCAAGGGCAAAGACCTCACCCTCTTTGAGATAGACCTGGCTTCCGCCGATCTTTGACGCTTCCTTCGAAATGGTCACCTTGTCGGTAAGTTTGACCTCCCCCGTGGCGAGTTTTCCCATGACCACGTAGGCCACCATGAGCTTTGTTATGCTTGCCGGAGCCCGCCTTTCATTGATGTTGCTGCCGTCGATCATCTTGCCCCCGTTGGCCTCGACGACGATAAAGGACCTGCAGGGAGGCACGGCCTCCTTGCTCTGCCGGGCGGCGGTCTTCTTGTGGGCGGCATTCTTGGCCGCGGCATATGCCGTGAGATTGATGAGGCACAATGACATCACCAAAACAAATACGAACAGTTTTCTCATATACTCCGGGTTCCTTAGTTATTTGCTCAGTTTGTCCATGAACATTTTTATGAGGTCTATGGGCAACGGGAAAATTATGGTAGAGTTCTTCTCCGTTGATATCTCTATCAGTGTCTGCAGATACCTCAACTGCAGCGACATCGGGTTCTGTGAAAGGATCTCCGACGCCTGCGAGAGCTTTGTGGCCGCCTGGAATTCACCTTCGGCACTGATAACCTTCGCCCTTCTCTCCCTCTCCGCCTCTGCCTGGCGTGCAATGGCCCTCTGCATCTCCTGAGGAAGGTCGACGTTCTTTACCTCCACGTTTGACACCTTTATGCCCCATGGCTCTGTATGCGTGTCGAGGATCTCCTGAAGCCTTTCGTTCAATTGCTCCCTGTGTGAAAGCAGATCGTCCAGTTCGGCCTGTCCGAGAACGCTTCTTAACGTGGTCTGGGAGAGCTGGCTTGTCGCGTAGAGGAAGTTTTCCACGTCGATGATCGCTTTCAACGGGTCTACAACGCGGAAGTAGACGACGGCGTTCACCTTGATGGAGACATTATCGCGAGTGATGACATCCTGCGGGGGTATGTCGAGGACAACGGTGCGCAGGCTCACCTTGACCATGCGGTCGATGATGGGAATAAGTATGATGAGACCCGGTCCTTTCGGCACGCCGAGCACCCTGCCGAGCCTGAAGATGACGCCCCTTTCATACTCGTTGAGTATCTTGATCGCGCTGAAAAGAAAAAATACGACAATTACGACGATAAACAGGATCGGAATCGAAAACATGCTTCTACCCTCCTTTTTTTCTTACCTTGACGATAAGCTTTTCCACGGCGGTGACGACAATCTCTTCGCCTTCCTGTATCGGTTCTTCACTCCGGGCATTCCAGAGTTCACCGTGGACCATCACCTTTCCCTTGCCCTCGACCGCAATGTTGGTCCGCGCCGTCCCCGTCTCCCCGATAAGCCCCTCGGAGCCGGTCTTGACCCTGAACAACTGCGCCCTTACTGCAAAGGAGAGTATGCCGAAAACAAAGATCGCCGATACAATGGCGACGATGAGGATAGTCGTGAAGGATATGGCCAGAGGGCTTCCGGGAAGATCGACAAGCATGACCGAACCGATAACGACGGCTACAATGCCTGCAATACCGAGGAGTCCGTGGCTGACTATCTTGACCTCCAGAATAAAGAATACGATACCCAGAAGGATCAATGCAAGCCCGGCGAAACTGATGGGTATTGCCTGAAAGGCGTAGAGCGCCAGGATGAGAGAAATGCCTCCGATGACGCCGGGGAATACCGTACCCGGGCTGTAAAACTCGAACAGGATACCGTATATTCCGATCATCATGAGAATATATGCGACGTTGGGATCACTGACATAGGCAAGGAACCGGAATTTGAAGGGCATTTTGATCTCTACCCTCTTTGCGCCCCTCGTCTGCATCACGACCTTCCCTTTTTTGGTCTCAACCGTCATGCCGTCGATCTGTGCAAGGAGGTCTTCCATGGAATCGGCCACGATGTCGATCGCCTTCTGCGACAGGGCTTCCTTTGCGGTTATGGAGATGCTTTCCGTGACCGCCTTTGCCGCGAAGTCGACGTTCCGTCCCCGCTTGGCTGCTATGCTCTTCGAATATGCCTCCGCGTCGCTCACCACTTTTTTCATCATCACTTCATCGGCCTTGTCCTTGCCGATGCTGACAGGATGCGCGGCGCCCGCGTTGGTTCCCGGGGCCATGGCCGCTATGTGTGAAGCCAAAAGGATGATGGCGCCCGCAGACGCGGCCCTTGCCCCGGCGGGTGCGACGTAAACGACGACGGGGAGGGGCGCATCCATTATTCCCTTTACGATGTCACGCATGGAAGAATCGAGTCCTCCCGGCGTATCGAGAAGAACCACGAGGGCCTCGGCATTCTCCGTGCCTGCCTTTTGAATGCATTCCCCGAGAAAACCCGCTACGGGGGGGTTGATGGCGCCCTGTATGCGGACGGTGTACACATCTTTTGTGTGGGCGGGTGATGTGAAAAGAACGACAGCGCTGATGAGCGCAAGAATGAATATCAGTCTCTTCATCGCCTTTCAAATATCTCCTTAAGTCGCCTTTCGACGGGAGCGGGGACAAAACCGGAGACGGAACCATGGAATTCGGCAACTTCCTTGATCGTTCTCGAACTGATGAAGAAGTAGTCCTTGCTGGTCATCATGAAGAGGGTGTCCATGTTGGGGTTCAACGTCCTGTTGATGGAGGCCATCTGAAACTCGTACTCAAAGTCGCTCATGGCACGAAGGCCCCTGATGACAAACCGCGCGTTCACCTTTTTCACGTAATCGATGAGCAATCCGTCGAAGCTGTCGATAATGACACTATTGTTTCCATTTATGGACTGCTGGATGAGCTCCTTTCGTTCTTCAAAACTGAAGAGCCCCTTTTTCTCTATATTGTTGGCGATGGCTATGATGACAGTATCGAAAAGTTCGAGCCCCCGCGCGAGGATGTCGAGATGGCCAAAGGTCACGGGATCGAATGAACCAGGGTACACTGCGAGCTTCTTCTTCATGGTCTCTCCTTAAGCGCTGGAATCTCTGCTGTCTTTGAATAGCGAAATTATCGTGTCTCCATATTTTTTTGTCTTTGCACCTTCGAGTCCCTCGAAAAGGGACAGGGAGTCGTCTTCACGTCTGGAATACTCCGCTATAGTTATAGTATCAGAATTTCGAAGCAGATGTTTCTCGAGAAGTGTCATTGTCTGCGCTACATATCCCATTTCATAAGGAGGATCCATGAAGATCACATCGAACACGCACTTCCTGCCGTAGAGTAGAGGGACTGCATATCTTACATCCATATGTAACACTTGGCAATGTTTATTTAGGTCCGTTCTTACAAGGTTTTTTCCGATGAGGTCCGTCATTTTCCCGTTAGCTTCCACGAGCGTCGCCGAGGTTGCACCCCGGCTGAGGGCCTCTATGGAGAACGAGCCGGAACCGGCAAAGAGATCGAGGACCGACAGGCCTTCCACGCTGCCGATCATGTTGAAAAGGGCCTGCCTGACCTTGGAGGAGGTGTATCTGGCCACATCCCCCGGCAGGACGCCGATCGCCATGCCCCTCAATTTTCCTCCTGTTATGCGTACCGTTGCCATCGGCCCTATCCGAAGAGCGCCTTCGTCACGCCGGCTATTCTTTCCATGCCCTTTATTTCGAAGGCTGCCAGATAAAGTATGGTCAAGGTCTTGTCCTGATATGTTTGCTTCAATTCTTCGATGTATTGTTCCTGCATGGTCTTGCGGAGACGGTGAAACTCGCAGTCGGCCTCCTGAACCACGTTGTTGATGACAATATTCTCAACGGCGAGGCGGTTATGCTCAAGTTCACCGATGACCCGGTTCGTCATTTTCACGCCAAGGGCCTCGGGGATGGTCACGATGAGGTACTTGACGGATTCCCCGTCCCTGATAAACTCCACGATGCGTTCGGAAAGTGCCTCCCATCCGGCGATAATCTCAAGGAGCGTCTTCTTTGATTCCTTAAGGCGCATCGTATCCTTTACCTTTTCAATATAGCCGTACATGTTCATGTAGAACTTCGTTGCCGCCTCCATATGGGAAAGAAAAAGCTCGGGAAGCTTGAGGAGCCTCAGCGTATGCCCCGCGGGGGCCGTGTCCCATACGACCACGTCGTAGCTTCCGCCTTCGACGAGCTCCATGATGAAATTGAGCATGTACTCCTCTTCGATCCCGGGAGCTGTGCCTATGTACTCGACAAAATCGTAATCGACGTTGGCAAAGGAAGAGACAACTTCGTAGATCTCCGGTCCGAAGCGCCCTTTCCATCGTGCGAGGACGATATCCGAGGAAACTTCCAGTCCGTAGAGCTCCAGGGTGTCGTCTATCCGTGTTTCCCTGTCGCCTATCTCCTTCTCGAAGATGTCGGAGAGAGAGGGGGCGGGGTCGCTCGTAATGATAAGCACCTTCCGTCCTTCCTGTGCCATTTTCAGGGCAATGGCCGAAGCGCAGGTCGTCTTGCCTACCCCTCCCTTGCCTCCCACCATGATGAGCTTGACCCTTGTATTATCAATGCCGGAAAGTGCCATAGGCGAACATCATATCATCTTTGCCGCCAGAAAGACAGGGAGGACAGGAAAGACGGTCTTTATTCTTCCTCGTGCCCCGTTATCATCGCCTTCGTGTGGGAGAAGGGGGTTTTGCCCAGGGTTGCCATGTAGAGGTGGACGATGAGGTAGATGAGGAAGATATATCCCACGATCACATGGATGGCATCGAGGACGCGGATCCCGCCCGCGGCATGGATGATGCCGTGGAAATCCATTATGTTGCCGAAGAGTATCCCCGTGACAATTATCAGCGGCATGGCGATGAACATGACGAAGGAATAGGCCAGTTTCTGCAGGGCATTGAACTTCGATGACGGCGTGGGCTTGAAAGGATTGACAACCCCCCGGAAACAGCCGTGGATGTAATAGCTCAACTGACCGGGGATGGATCCGATATCCCTAAGGGAGAGGATGTAATGGGTCGCCAGCCCTCCCGCGATGGCGTATGCCGCGATCCAGAAGAGAAAGAATATTGCCAGGAGATATCCGGCATACTTGTGCAGGGCCACGACAAACCCGTAATCCGAGAAGATGCCGAGACCTGTAAAGCGCAGTTGGGCCCCCGTAACAACAAGGACAAAGATGAGAAGCGCATTTGCCCAGTGCCAGAGGCGGACAAGAAGGGGGTGAAGAGGGGCGCCGCTATTTTTCATCGTCTGAACACCATCCTCAGGATGATATGCACAAGAACAAGGAACAGGGCAGCGAGACAGAAGAAGATGCCCACAATGTCGACCCATTTGAACCCGAGTTCCCTTGCAATCTGGCTCCGCGCCTCGCCTCGGGACCCCATGAGTGCTTTTATATCGCTCCAGCGCATCTTCGTCTCGCCGAGAAGGAAGAAATTGAGTGCAAGCGAAGAAGGCATGGCGGCAAGCACCGTCCCCTTCACGGGCATGTAGAAGAGGCCCTCTGTCTCCGGGAGGATAAGATACATGGATTGATAGAAAGGCGCATCATTGGAGTGACAGGTCGTGCAGACCTTGTCCCTTTTTTGTACTTGCGAATAGTCGTGGTGGATATCGGTGACAACGATGGAACCTTCAATTCCCACCGTTCCTTTCGTTGTCTTTTCCAGCTCTTCGAAAAAGGGGACGATCTCCGATGAGGCGATGTTGTCGTTACCGTCCACGTCGATAAGATCTCTCGTGTATTTCTTTCCGCCGAAGGCCGCCGTGATATCATCGCGCGTCAACCGTCTCGTGCCGTCCTTTGTATGGACGTTGACGTTGAAGACCATGCCTTTCTTCGAAAGGGGGCTGTGACAGGTGGAGCACTCGAGGTACATGAAGTGGAGCTCCGTGTGGGGAAGCCACCGGTGCTGTTTCGTTTGGTCACCGTGGCAGCGCACGCACACGGTCATCCGCTCCGTCGTGCCAAGTTCCCGGTATGTCTTCACCTTGTGGGGATCGTGGCAATCGGTGCATCTTGCCGCCCCTCCCTTTGCGTGCGTCGTCCCCTTGTAGACATTGTAAACCCTGTCATGGCATTTTGCGCAGACATGATCGTCTATGCGCTTCTGGGACACGTGACAATCCCTGCAGGCCACTCCTCCCTTGCCGTGCGCGGTCAGACCATAGAGGTCGGCAATGGGAAGGCGGGGGATCACGGTGTGGAGATCAAGGGTCATGCGGGCCCTCTGTCCGCCGGCGTTCACTTCCAGCGTCGCCTTCTGGAACACCTTGTTCTCCACATGGCAACCATTGCAGGAGATGGCCTTCGGACCAACGGAGTGAGCGCTGCCAGTCGCGTAATAAACCCTTTTGATCCCGTACCTGTCCCCTACCACAGACTGGGCATGGACAAGGAACTCCTTCCACTCCTTTTCATCGACGGACCTGTTGCCGTCCCTGTCGAGAGTGTCCCTCGCGATGGATTGCTTCGACTCCACCTTCACGTTTATATGTCCCTTAACGGTCTTCGCATGACACCCGACACAGTCCATTTCAGCAAGGTGTTTCTTCGCTGACGGAAGTCTCTTGTGGGCGACGGACGAGTGACAGGAGATACATTTTTTTGTTTCCTTCCGCGGTGTATGGACATTGTGGCAAGCCTTGCACTTTAATCCCTTGTCGGAATGAACGCTGGCCTGATGTTGCTCGGCGGCCTCTGAGTGGCAGGAAACGCAGTCGGGTTTCATAAGCCTGTCTGCGTGCGGCAGGTCTTTTATATCACTGTGACAGGTGGAGCACTCGAGCTTTCCGTGGCTCGCTTTCCGGTATTTCTCATGACAATCGAGGCAGTCCTGCGCAACGGCACACAGTGGGAACAGAAAAAGGATCGCTGTTAGAAGAAGACGTCGCATCTCTTGGTAACTCTTTGGTAATAATACCCCCAAAACGGTCCTAAATGCAATCATCGGCATACATCCTTTGAAATCGGCTCTACATTTTTCCCGTTCCTGCCGATAAGTATTTCATACCCCTCCGGGGTAACAAAGAACATATGGCCGAACTCTCACAATCAGATCTCGACGCACTCTTTGCCGGTGATGCACCGACCCCTGCACAACAGGAAGCGGAGCCCTCAGAACTCGACAAACTCATGAGCGACCTTGCGTCATTGGGGGTCAACACCAGGCCGGAAGAACAGGAAACCTCTTCGGTTGATTCCCTGTCCGACAAGGAGAGCCTCTCGCAAGACCAGATCGACGAACTTCTGAAGGAATTCCTTGGTTGAAAACACGTCTCAGGTCTTGATGCCAAGGAGGTGTTCGAGTTCTTCTATGAAACCTCTCTGGCCTTTGATGATCTTTGTCTTCGCCGATGCCGGGTCGAACCAAATGGCCCGGTCGGCCTCAGGGAATTCAGCCGTTATTCCCGAACGCGGGGGCCATTCAAGGGAAAAGAGATTGCTTTTCATGAAGGCAGGATCGCAGTCACCCTCGAAGGCCCATATCACGATCACCTTCCCGCTTGGTTGTTTGAGTTCAGGCAGGGCAATAAACTCTCCCTCTGCCGGGAAACCCGTCTCCTCCTGGAATTCCCGTATCGCCGCCAGGAGTTCGTCCTCGCCGGGTTCGACAAGTCCTTTCGGGAGACTCCAGGCGCCGTCGTCCTTACCGGCCCAGAAAGGGCCCCCGGGATGGAGGAGGAGCACTTCCACCATGCCGTCGCGGCGGCGGTACATCAGCAGACCAGCGCTCCTCTTCCCCCTGGAAGGCATTACAATCCCCCGTTTCGCGTTTCAGGCAAAGGCAAAACAAATGTGATTAACATGGCTCTTCGCTTCGACATGGCAACCCTGAGGCTGAGACTGTTCTCCCATGCCCTTCCCTGGAACGTGAAACGTGAAACCGTCTTTACTTCCTGATCCTCCAGATGAAGAAAAAGCCGGACATAGCTATGAAGGCTATTGCGAGGATTATCCAGAATGCGCTGGGATGCTTCTGGATAGGAAAGGCGACGTTCATGGAAAAGGCACTGACAACAAAGGTCGGAACCATGATGGCGATGGTTATCATGGTGAGCTTTTTCATGGAGATATTGAGGTTGTTGTTAACAATGGACACCCTTGCGTCCATCATGCTCGCGAGAATGTTGGAATAGATCTCCGCCTGCTTGTAGCACTGGGTGTTCTCGATAGCTATATCGTCGAGCAATTCCGTGTCGTCCATCGTGAATCCGATCCGCTGCGTGTATATCTTCATTTTCTCGATAAGGACCGAGTTGGAATTGATGGCGTTCTGATAGTACACCAAGCTCTTTTCCAGTGCGAAAAGGTTGAGGAGGTAGGTATTCTCCATGGATGTGCTGATCTTCTCGCCAAGTTCGTCGGAAACCATGTCGATGACCCTCAAGTGTTCCAGAAAGCGGAAGATGCTGTAGTTGACTATCTTGAGCATCGTCTCGGCAAGACGGCTGATGCGCGCGAAGGTCTTGCTGTCAAAGATGGGGAGGTCTTCGGCCATCACTATGATAAGACTATTCTCAAAGAGGAACATGCCCATCGATGATACCAGGAATTCAAAGGCATGCTCGGCCTGATAATTGACGGGCACCTTGAGAATTATGGCGACATGGTTCGATTCAATTTCTATACGGGAAAGCTCGTCCGGGTCAAGGGCCGACTGAAGAGTGTGCTCGTCTATCTCGTACTGATGGATGAGGTGGCGCCTCTCCTTCTCGTCTGGATTGATATAAACCGCTATGTTCTCTTTCGAGCCAACGCATTCGGTTACCCGAGAGTCCACTATGTTGTAAAGCTTTACCATACGAAATACCGTTCATCTTTGGATTAATTAGGTACAATGTATCCTATCTTGCTGGAAAAAGCACCGAAATTCTCAACAAAAATGACCATATCCGCAGGCCTGCGTCCAAATGTGACGTCCGACATTGACTGTCCAAAACTATAGTGCTATATATCGTCATGCACTATATCAAGGAGGTGATACGATGAAAATACTTATTTTCTCATCGATGTTAATGGCCTTCATTGCCGCGGCGGTCATTTCATCATCCCCATCGGCGATCGCCGCATCCTGTCATGAAGATTGCATTTCCTATTGCTGCACCGATTCCAAGTGCACCAAGGAAAAAGAAGCCAAATGCTATTCCGATTGCCTCAGGGATTGCGATAACGCGAACAGACAGCCAAAGAAGGACAAGTCCTCTGTTCCTCCTTCGTGATGGAAAAGGATCAGCGCCCCCCCATTCACAAAGGGGCGCTGATCCTGGATATCCCTTCTGTCGACAAAACCTCTTATTTCTTCTTAATGCTGTAAAAAACGCCGGGGCCGCCGAATATGGCCAATTCACCGAGTTCATCCTCGATGCGCAAAAGCTGATTGTATTTCGCGATCCTCTCGCTTCTCGAGGCGGAACCTGTCTTGATCTGGCCCACATTTGTCGCCACGGCAAGATCGGCTATGAAAGTGTCCTCCGTCTCGCCGGAACGGTGGGAGATGACACAGGTGTAACCCGCCCGCTTCGCCATCTCGATGGTCGTCAGGGTTTCCGTTACGGTGCCGATCTGATTGAGCTTGATGAGGATGCTGTTGGCTACCCCTTTTTCTATGCCTTCGGCAAAGATCCTGGGGTTCGTGACGAAAATGTCATCGCCGACGATCTGGATCATTGAGGAACATCGCTCGGTAAATTTCTTCCAGCCCTTCCAGTCGTTCTGCGCAAACCCGTCCTCGATGGAGACAATGGGATACTTCCCGGCGATGGTCTCATAGAAATCCACGAGTTTGCCCGCATCCCACACATTGCCGTCTATATGATATTTTCCCTTCTTGTACAGCTCGCTTGCGGCGACATCGAGGGCCAGGAAGACATCCTTGCCCGCCTTGAACCCCGCCTTGGCTATGGCCTTCATGAGCGTGTCAAGGGCCTCCGTGGTCGATTCTATCTGCGGGGCGAAACCGCCTTCATCGCCAACCCCCGTTGAGTACCCCTGGCCTTTCAGAATCCCCTTAAGGGTATGAAAGACCTCCGCGCCCATCCTCAAGGCTTCGCTGAAAGACTCTGCACCGGCGGGTACGATCATAAACTCCTGAACATCGAGGGAATTCTGGGCATGGGCGCCGCCATTTATTACGTTCATCATGGGAACAGGGATCTCGCGGCCCCTGATTCCTCCGATGTACTGATACAGCGAGATCCCGAGAAAGTCCGCCGCCGCCCGCGTGACGGCCATCGATACGCCGAGGGTGGCATTGGCGCCGAGATTGCCTTTATTCTCGGTGCCATCGGCGTCGACGAGGACCTTATCGATATATGCCTGGTCAAGACCATCAAGCCCTTCCACTTCGGGAGCGATTATGTTGTTCACGTTATCGACAGCTTTTTTCACGCCCATGCCCTTGTATCTCTTTGCGTCGCCGTCGCGCAGCTCCAGGGCCTCCCTTTCACCCGTGGAAGCGCCCGAAGGCACCATTGCGCGGCCCATCGCGCCGCTCTCGAGCACGACCTCGACCTCCACGGTGGGATTTCCCCTGCTGTCCAGTATCTCCCGTGCGTACACATCATATATCGTTGACATAGGAACCTCCTTTTTTGTCTGGGAACCGGCCTCAAAAGCCACCGGCCGGTATGAGTGCAGAATACCACAGGAATTGATATCCTTCAATTGTTATATATTGTTACAGATCACGGACCCTCCGGGAACTCAGCCTTCCATGGTGGCCTCAAAAGGGTTTACAACAACCGGGGCTCGGATATACACTTCCATATACGATGAATCCAGTGAATGAGGGCAAAATGAAAACATACAGCGTCTTTTCCGGGATTCCGAAGGACATGCCGGATGAGGTATTCGAGACCATCACCGCAAGCGGCACCGTGAAGATCGAAAGGATCGTCTCCCGCGGCCATACAACACCGCAAGACACCTGGTATGACCAGGACCTTAACGAATGGGTCATCCTCCTCAGGGGAAGTGCCGAGATCCTCTTCGACACGGAACCGGAGCCCATCACCCTCATGCCGGGCGATCATCTTCTCATCCCGGCCCATCGGCGCCACAGGGTAACACGGACCGATGGCGACGAGCCCACTGTCTGGGTGGCGGTGCATTACGCCTGACACCTTCCGGCGTGTCAGGCGCGAGCGGGGCAAAGAGGCAAGAAAACGATATTGTCACGAACCGATGCGTTGTTGGAGCGGAACCTCCACGGTTGCAATCAAAATCTCTTACATGTATATTGTCAGCTATGGAAGGTGAATACACGAGGGAGCGCGCCCTTGAGATGCTTGGTTCGGCGGGCGGATCGGTTGAGGAACTTTATCGGCATGCCGACGTTGTCCGCAGAAACCACATGGGTGATGAGGTATTCATCAGGGGAATAATCGAGTTCTCCAATATATGCATCAATGATTGTCTCTACTGCGGAATAAGGGCATCCAACAGGAAGGTCGTCCGCTATGTCATGTCCTCCGACGAAATACTTGCGATAGCCGGGGCGATGGCCGGTTCCCCGCAGACCACTGTTGTTCTTCAATCAGGCGAAACGCCGGGGATTGCCGATAGAAAACTGGGAACTCTCATCGGGCGGATCAAGGAAAAGACCGGCCTGACCGTTACCGTTTCTGTAGGCAACAGACCCCCCGAGATATACCGCTACTGGCAGGAATGCGGCATGGACCGCTACCTGCTCAGGTTTGAGACATCCGACGCGGCACTTTTTGCCCGTCTGCACCCGGGGTCAAACCTCGATGACAGGCTGCGTTGCCTCTATCACCTTAAGGACCTCGGGGTGCAAACGGGCAGCGGCTTTATGATAGGGCTCCCGGGCGAAACCGTGGGCGTGCTGGCGGATAATATTCTCCTTTGCCGCCGCCTCGATCTCGACATGATCGGGATCGGCCCTTTTATTCCCCATCCGGAAACACCGATGTGCGGCACCAAAAACACCTACCATGACGACCCCGACATGTTCTTCAAGGCGCTGGCGGCGCTTCGCATCTTCAACCCCGACTCCCACATACCGGCCACAACGGCCTTTGATGCCGTATTTCCGGGTGACGGGCGGGATCTCGCGCTTCAGCGGGGTGCGAACGTCTTCATGCCTAACATCACTCCGGTCCAGTACAAAAAGGAATATCTCCTCTACCCGGGGAAACCATCGGTGGACGAAGAACCTGATGAATGCGCAACTGCGGCGATAAAGCGAATTGAGAACCTGGGAAGGATCGTGGGACGAGGTCCCGGCCACTCCTTGAAGAAAAGGGAGCAACCGGGACGGAATGATCTTTAGACGTACTTGCCGGCGATATAGTTGCTCAGATGTTCGATGAGCATATCCTTTTCGGATATGATCGACTTGACCACGTCGCCGATGGAGATGAGGCCGACAAACTTGTCACCGTCGAAGACAGGGACGTGCCTGATGCGTTTTGCCGTGATGAGGACCATACAATCCTCGACGGATGTCTCCGGCTTCACGGTGAACATCCTGCCCACGGGAGTCATGATCTCGGACACCTTGGTTTGGGCCGATGTCTTTCCCTTGAGGATGATCTTCCGCGCATAGTCCCTCTCAGAGATTATTCCGTGCACCTTTGCGTTCTCATCCATGACCATCAAAGCACCGATCTCTTTTTCACCCATCACCTTAAGGGCATCAAAAACGGTGTTGTTTGGCCCAATTGACCAGACCTCTTTCGTTTTGGTTTTGAGCATATCCTTTGCAGTTTTCATTCCCTAAGCCCCCTTATCTCTTTTTTTAGACCCCATGTGTGAATCCAAGCCCATATTGCCTAATTATATAAGCAAAGCCCGGTGCGGGCAAGCCCATTCTCGCCCCGCCGTCAGAAATAGAGGTCCCGTTCTCCGGCCTCGATCCGCTCGAGTCGTTTTCGGACCTCCTCGCGCAGCTTTGTGTTGGGCACTGACTCGAGGTGCTCCCGGATCACCTCTTTTCCCACCGCCTTCGTCTCCTCCGAGGCATAGTCCACAAGGAACTCCTTGAATGTCAGGATCGCATTGGGCTGACAGATATTCTGGATCTCTCCGGTCTTTGCGAGGGCCATGAACCTGTCGCCCGTCCTTCCCTGCCGGTAGCAGGCGGTACAGAAGCTGGGCAGGTAACCCGCCTCACAGACGCTGTGGAGCATCTCGTCGGTGGTACGGTGGTCCTCCACCTGGAACTGACCCCTGGTCTCCTCCCCTGGTCTTTCAATGTCCTTGTGGTACCCGCCGACACCCGTACAGGAGCCTGCGCTGATCTGCGAAATACCCAGTGCGATGACCTCGTCACGGTAACCCCGGGGTTCTCTCGTGGAAAGGATCATCCCCGTGTATGGGACGGCAAGCCTGATTATGGCCACCATCCGTTTGAAATCGTTGTCATTGACAAGGTAGGGAAATGTCTCGAAGCTCACTCCCTCCGCCGGCCGCATCCGCGGCACGGATATGGTATGGCAGCCTACCCCGAAACGCTCTTCAAGGTGAAGTGAATGAAGGAGCAGGCCAAGGATCTCGAACTTGAAATCATAGAGGCCAAAAAGGACGCCCAATCCCACGTCGTCGATACCGGCCTGCATCGCCCGATCCATCGCCATGGTGTGCCAGTCGTAATCCCTTTTGGGCCCCGCGGGATGCATCCTTTCATAGGTTGCGCGGTGATAGGTTTCCTGGAAGAGGATATAGGTGCCTATTCCCGCCGCTTTGAGCCTGCGGTAATCCTCGACGGTCGTGGCGGCGATGTTGACATTGATTCGGCGTATGCTGCCCATCTTGTCCTTGACGGAATAGATCTGCTCCATGGCCTGGATCACATAGTCGAGGGGACAATTCACGGGGTCCTCTCCGACCTCGAGGGCTATCCTCTTGTGCCCCATCGCCTCGAGAGCAACGACCTCTTGCTCCATCTCCTCAAGGCCGAGCCTGTGCCTCGCCATGGCATTATCCCGCCTGTATCCGCAATAGACACAGTTATTGATGCAGTAGTTGCTGATGTACAGGGGCGCGAAGAATACGAGACGCTTGCCGTAGATCTTCTCCTTGACCTCCCGTGCGGCGGCAAAAAGCGCCGCTCCGGCATCGCCGCCGGCAGTGTGGAGGAGCACGGCCGTCTCGTAGGGGGTGAGCCCCTTTGCCTCGCGGCCCTTTTCTATAATGTCCCGTGCCTCTTCAATGGAAGCTTTTTTCGCTTTTTCAAGAATGTTTGCTATAAGCTCTTCATCAATAAACTCGGCCCGTTGTGCTTCACGTTCTCCGTCCATGGTGTGGCCTCCGTCGTATAAGTATATTGTCTGGACACTGAAAAGTAAAGAAGGGACGGGCCTCTCAGCTATTGTCTTCCATGGCCTCGGCCACCTCGGGGAAGGGCCTCAGGGTTCGCTCGAGGATGCCCATGACATGGGCAATGAGGACTCCGTAATTAACGATGGGGACCCCGGCGTGCTTCGCAACCATAAGCCGGTGGAGCATCTCCTTGCGGTTTATCATGCAGGCACCGCAGTGTATGATCAATTTGTACCCCGAGAGGTCTTTCGGCAGTTCGGGCCCGCTTACCCACGTGTAGTCCAGGGGCCCTCCGACCAGCTGGTTGAGCCATCTGGGTATCTTCACCGTGCCGATATCGTCCTCCACGCGATGGTGCGTGCAGGCCTCGGATACGAGGACCCTGTCGCCGGGAGAAAGGTTCTCTATCGTCCTTGCCCCTTCGACAAGCGTCGCAAGGTTTCCCTTGTGGCGCGCGAAAAGTATCGAAAAGGAGGTCATGGGAACATCCTTCGGTGTATCTGCGGCAACCTTCAGAAATGCCTGGGAATCGGTGACGACAAGGCGAGGTTTGTCTTTCAGCTTTGCCAGCGCCCCCTTCAGTTCCCGCTCCTTCACCACGTAGGCCATGGCGTCGTTGTCGAGGATGTCGCGGATCGTCTGGACCTGGGGAAGGATGAGCCTCCCCTTTGGCGCCGCAAGGTCAATGGGGACAACGAGCACAACCGTGTCACCGGGAGAGATAAGGTCCCCCAGGATGGTCGGGGCCATGAAGTCCTTCGGTGCTTCCTTGATCATGGTCATCTTCAATTCATCGATACCCTGGCGGCTGAGGGCGCTTACGCCGACGACAGGCAGGCCTGCACCGGGGGTGCCCTCACCGAGTCTGAATTGCGGATAGAGGTCCGTCTTGTTGAGGACGATAATGACGGGAACATTGTTTTCCCCGGCTCTCCCTATGACCTCCTCCTCGAACTGCCCGGCACCTGCGGCAGGATCAATGACAAGGAGCATGAGGTCCGTCTTGTCGAGAACGCCCAGGGCCTTTTCAATACGGAGCCTGCCCAGTTCACCCACATCGTCGATACCCGCCGTATCGATGATGACGACAGGCCCGATGGGCAGTATCTCCATCGATTTGTAGACGGGGTCCGTCGTGGTTCCGGGGACATCGGAAACAATGGCGATGTCCTGGTTCGTCAGGGCGTTTATGAGACTTGATTTGCCGGCATTGCGCCTGCCGAAGATGGCAATGTGAAGGCGGCTTCCCCGCGGCGTCTGATTGAGTGTTGTATCGGTCACCTTTATCCTTCCTTATTTCTCTTTACCTTGCCGGATCCCGCTATGCCCGGTCTTGTCAACTCGCGGGGCTGGAAAATGGCATCGATCTCTTCTTTTGAAAACCACCCTTTTTCGACGGCGGCCTCGCCGATGGTCTTTCCTTCCTCGCGGGCCGTCTTCGAAATCTCGCCCGCCCTTTCATGGCCAATGTACGGGGCGAGCGCCGCAGCGAGACAGAGGCTCTCCTCCAGCCATCGTCTGCAGCGCCCCTCGTCTGCTTCCACCCCCTCCACCAGGTGAGTGCGAAAGAGGGAGACGGCATTTGCAAGGAGCCTCAGTTCCGTCAGGAGATTGAAGGCGATAAGAGGCAGGAACGCATTGAGTTCGAGCTGCCCCGACGATGCCGCAAGGGTGATGGCGTGATCCAGGCTCATCACTTGAAAAGCGACGCTTGCAGCCATCTCGGTGATGACGGGGTTCACCTTGTCGGGCATGATGGAGGAACCCTCCTGGAGAGCGGGCAGTCTTATCTCGGCAGGGCCGCCCCGGGGGCCCATAGAGAGAAGACGCATATCGGACGACACCTTGGCGAGGTTGACGGCGGCGGCCTTCACAAGGCCTGAAACCTCGGCGAAAGTATCGGCATTCTGGGTCACGTCCACCATGTTCTCCGCCCGGGCGATGCCAAGCCCCGTGATGTTCTGCAACTCATCGATCGCCGCATAGATGTATTCCCGTTTCGCGTTGAGACCCGTACCGACGGCGGTGCCGCCGAGATTCACCTGCCGCAGGCGTTCCTCGACCTTGAAAAGGCGCCATCTGTCGCGGGCGAAGGCCTCGGCAAAGGCACCGAATTCCTGACCCAGCGTGATAGGCACGGCATCTTGCATCTCCGTCCTGCCAAGTTTGAGAATGCCGGCGAATTCCTGTTCCTTCTTCTGAAGTGCCCCCTGAAGACGCGCCATGGCCTCGCTCAGGGCTATGACCAGCCTGATGGCGGCAACTTTCAAGGCCGTCGGATAAACGTCATTGGTAGATTGGGAAAGATTGACGTGACTCAAGGGGTTTACGATGGTGTAATCACCCTTTTGTCCGCCCAGGATCTCTATGGCGCGGTTGGCCAGCACCTCGTTCATGTTCATGTTCGTCGATGTCCCCGCCCCTCCCTGAAAGACGTCGACGACAAACTCGCGTGCAAGAGAGCCGCCCGCCACCTCTTTCGCGGCGGCGACGATCGCCCCGCCGATCCTGCCGTCAAGGAGCCCCGCCTGCATATTGGCAACGGCGCATGCCTGCTTCACCTCGGCAAGTGCGCCGACCAATTCCGCAGGTACAGGAAAGGAGGAAACGGGGAAGTTCCGAAGCGCCCTTTGCGTGTGGATACCCCAATAGGCTCCCGCGGGCACCTCAACCTCGCCGAGAAGATCACGTTCGACCCTGAAATCATCCATCGTTCTCTGTTATAAACCGGGCGGAAAAAACAATCAAGCAAAGTCCTTGGTCGCCATTTTGACCCAGGTCAATTGTGTTTTCGATGTTCTGTCGTATAAGATATCAAAAAGGAGGATGGAACATGACGGAAAACTTTATCCCCATGGGAAATGAGGCCCGGGCATTCACGCTGAAGGATCTTGCCGCTTACCAGGAGCATTCCGTGGTCAGCCGGGAGATCGTCCGCAAACCGGCGGGAACGATGACCGTCTTCGCATTCGCTGCGGGAGAGGGCCTGAGCGAACACACGGCGCCCTTTGACGCGGCGGTATACCTGCTTGAAGGCGAGGCGCAGATCACCATCGACGGCGAGCCCTATTCCGTCAGGGAAGGGGAGATGATCATCATGCCGGCAAACAAGCCCCATGCGCTCAAAGCCGTCACCCCGTACAAGATGCTTCTTGTGATGATCAAGTAGTATCCGGTGCGATATCCTCGTGCGGGAATATGCGGAGATGGGGATGCTCTTTCATTGAGAGGCCCCATAAGGGGGGGTCCCCTGCAGTTCCTACTGGAGCAGGATCAGCAAAGGGGTGAAGATCATACCCATGATTATGGAAAAGGATATGAGGCTTGCAGCAAATTCCTTATCCAGGTCCTCAAGGTAGGAAAATGTGAGGGTCGTATAGCCGACGGGAGCCGCGGCCCCTATCATCACGATGGACCTGTTGAGCCCCTCGAGTCCGAAGAGGTTCGCGAGCAGGAGCCCCGAGGCAAAACCAAGAACCATCCTGATGAAGGTCGCTGAAAGAACGGGCCGCATCCTCGTCACCCTGGGACTGAAATAGAGTCCCAGCGCCAGCATGACGAGCGGGGTCATCATCCAGCCGACCATCTGGAGAAAATCATCGATAAAGAAAGGGATCCGCACCTTCATAAGGTTAAGGGCAACCGCTATCACAAGCGCCCACATGGGCGGCACCAGGAGCAATTTCTTTACCATTACCTTCTTATACATCCTGGTTGTGCCATGCTTGCATGCAAGCCAGTATACAAATGTAAAAATGATGGCCATATGCCCAAAATCGAACATGGTTATCCTCGCCAGCCCTTCCTTCCCATACGCCGTGATGAAGAACGGCAGGGTGAACCCTATGTTCATTATCGTCGATCCGACAATGAAAGTGCCCAGAGTCGCCCGGGGAAGACGAAGGACCTTGCCGGTCAAGAACGAGATCAACGTGGTCGTCAACGCCACGAGGACCGCGGCGATGGGCAGATACACGAAATCCAGGCGGAGCTTGATACCCGCGATCGATATGATGACCAGGGCAGGCAGCGCTATGTAATAGACCACCTTAAGGAAAAGGTCGCCGTCCTCCTTCTTGAGGATATTCAGGCGTTTAAGCGCATATCCGAGGAGGAATATGAGAACAACGGGGATTATCTTCAGGATAATGCTCATATCTCAACTTCTCACCGCCATTATGACAGGTGCCTAATTCTCTCTCAATTCACTTTTAGTTGCAACCTCAAAGTGCGGCGTTCCTTGACTATCGAGATGTTCTGAATGAACACCGCTCAAGGGTTTTACAAAAGCATCCCCGCCCGGAAACCCGGGCGGGGATGTGTGCGGGCTTTTTTGTCTAGAACCTGCTCCTCGGCGTGTAATGGGTGTGGAGAAGATGGTGCGATCTCTCACCGAGAGGCTGCCCGAGGTATTCCTCGTAGATCTTCTTGATGGAAGGGTTCTCGTGGGACTTTCTATAGGTGAGGGCGCAGTCTTCGTTGTAGAGCGCCTGTGCCCTTCTCATCCTGATATCGTTGTTGACGGGGATGGGTTGACCGCCGCCGCCGACGCATCCGCCGGGACAGGCCATGACCTCGATGAAATGATAGTTCGCCTCTCCCGCCCTGATCCTCTCAAGGAGCCTGCGCGCGTTTCCAAGACCGTGGGCCACGGCAACCCGCACGTCTCCTATTCCCTCAACGGGAACTGTCGCTTCCTTTATCCCCTCGAGGCCCCTGACAGCCGTGAACTCGACATCTTCAAGGACCTTGCCCGTTGCCACTTCATAGGCCGTGCGAAGCGCCGCTTCCATGACGCCGCCCGTCGCCCCGAAGATCGTGGCGGCCCCGGTGTACTCACCCATGGGATCATCGTAGCTTTCTTCGGGAAGGCCCTGGAAGTCAATGCCGGCCTGTTTGATCATTTTGGCAAATTCGCGGGTGGTCAGGACATAGTCAACATCCTTGTGGCCGCTGTCGTACATCTCGGGACGGTTGCACTCGAACTTCTTTGCCGTGCAGGGCATCACGGAGACGACAACGATGTCCTTCGGGTCGATGCCGGCCTTTTCTGCGAAATAGGTCTTCGTCAGGGCGCCGAGCATCATGTGCGGCGATTTGCAGGTGGAGAGGTGATCGAGGAGTTCGGGGTAGAAATGTTCGATGAACTTGATCCATCCCGGGCTGCAGCTTGTGATCATCGGAAGGACGCCGCCCTTCTTGACGCGCGTGAGCAGTTCCGTCCCTTCCTCCAGGATGGTGAGGTCGGCGGCAAAGTTCGTGTCGAAGACGCGGTCGAAACCCAGCCTGCGGGCCGCCGCCAGCATCTTGCCCGTCACCAGCGTGCCGGGAGGATAACCGAACTCCTCGCCCAGGGCGGCCCTGACCGCGGGCGCGTCCTGGATGACGACGAATTTGGCCGGGTCGCCGAGGGCGGCCCAGACGTCGTCTATATACTCCTTTTCCGTTATGGCCCCAACGGGGCAGACGATGGAGCACTGGCCGCAGTTGGTGCAGGCCACATCGTTGATGTCGCGGTCAAAGGCGGGCTCCACCCGTGTCTCGAAGCCCCTTCCCTGCATGTACAGGGCCGTCACGGACTGTATCTCCTGGCAGACCGTTACGCAGCGCCTGCAGAGGATGCACTTGCTCTGGTCCCGCCGTATCGACGGGGATGACTCGTCTATCCTGCCGCCGCTCTTCTCTCCGGTGAAACGGACCTCCCCGATGCCCAGTTCGTAGGCAAGGGTCTGAAGATCGCAATGAAGGTTCTTCGCACAGCTGAGGCACTCAAAGGGGTGGTTCGAGAGAAGCATCTCCACCGAAAAGCGCCTCGCCTTGCGGACCCTGTCCGTATTGGTGTGAATGACCTGCCCCTTTGCGACGGGTGAAACGCAGGCCGCCTGGAGGGTCCGGTTGCCCTCGACCTCGACGAGGCATACCCTGCATGCCCCTATCGCCTGGACCTCAGGCAGGTAGCACAAAGTGGGTATGTGGATATTCGCCTGTGCGGCGGCGTCGAGTATAGAGGTTCCCTCTTCAACTTCGACGGGCATGCCGTCTATAGTTATTTTTGTCATCATGATAATTTACTCCCTAGGTCGCTCCCAAAAACTTACTCGGTTTGCCTGAGGTAGCAGTGGAGGCATCTCTTGGCCTCTTCCACTGCGGCCTTTTGATCATAGCCGAGAACGACCTCGTTGAAATTGCGGTTCCGTTTGGATACAGGCAGGTGCGGCATCGCTGTTCTGCCCAATTCCTTCTGATAATGCGCTTCGTCATAGGCCACAACCATGTTGACGAGCTCTTCACGATAGGCATTCGGCGCCTTTCCATCGCCGCCGAGATATTCATCGATGGCCATGGCCGCCGTCTTGCCGTCACCTACAGCCTCAACAACCGTGGCGGGCCCCCTGACATTGTCGCCGGCGGCGAAAACACCGGCGGCGCCCGTGGCAAGGGTCTTCGTATCCACCTCGACGGTCCCAGCCTTGTCAGCCTTGACACCATCGCCGTTCATCCATGAAAGGTCGGGCGTCTGACCGATGGCGGCTATTACCATGTGCGCATCGACGACAAAATCCGAACCGTCAATGGCCTGGGGGGTACGCCTGCCGCCCCTGTCGAACTTCCCGAGACTCATCCGCGCACACTCGACACCCGCAGCCTTTCCGTCCTTAGCGACGATGGTCTTGGGCGCCACAAGGGTATGGATGGAGACACCCTCGTTTTCGGCCTCGTCAATCTCCTCACTGTATGCGGGCATGTCCGATCTTTCGCGCCTGTAGAGAATGGCGACCTCGCTGGCTCCCAGCCGCAGTGCCGCTCGTGCGGCATCAATGGCGACATTGCCGCCGCCGATGACGGCGACCTTGCCTTCGACCTTCACTGTCTTGCCAAGATTCACGTCGCGCAGGAATGTCACTCCGTCAAGCACGCCCGGCGTCTCTTCGCCGGGGATGTTCAGTTTCTGCCCCTTGTGGGCACCTGTGGCAACGAGGACAGCGCTGTATCCCTCGCTGAAGAGTTTTTCTGTTGTTATCTCTTTTCCGAGGGCCATGTTGTATTTGATCTCCACACCAACGTCGGTGATGGATCTGATCTCATCGTCAAGTATGTTCCTGGGCAGACGATAATCGGGGATTCCCACCGCGAGCATACCGCCCGCCACGGGGAGGGCCTCGAAAACCGTAACACTATAGCCCTTTACGGCAAGAAAGTAGGCCCCCGCAAGTCCGGCCGGGCCGGCACCGATGACGGCGACCTTCTTGCCCTTCGGTCCTTCCACCGCCGGTTTATACCGGACGGCAGACTTCATGTCCACGTCCGCGGCAAAACGCTTCAGTGAGCAAATGGAGATCGGGGCATCTATCTGCGTCCTGCGGCATTTCGTCTCGCAGGGATGAACGCAGACCCTGCCCAGAGTTGCCGGGAAGGGATTCGATTCCTTGATGACTGCGATGGCCTCCTTCATCTTGCCTTCGCTGATGAGCGTAACGTATCCCCAGGCGTTCTGGTCGGCGGGACAGGCGTTCTGGCAGGGGGCGTCAAAGAGGGCGCTGCACACGCCTGCCCGGCAATGCTTGTCCACGATGTGTTCCATGTATTCGTGTTTGAAATACTGGAGCGTCGACAAAACGGGGTTTGGGGCTGTCTGGCCGAGGCCGCAGAGAGCTGCGTCCTTTATACGTGTTGCAAGTTCGATGAGATCGTCTATGTCGGACACCCTTCCCTCGCCGTGGGTGATCCTTTTCAATATCTCCAGCATACGTTTTGTGCCTATCCGGCAGGGCGGGCACTTTCCGCATGACTCATGCTGTATGAAATCGAGGAAAAACCGGGCGAAATCGACCATGCACGTGTCTTCGTCAGCAACGATGAGGCCGCCTGACCCGACGATGGCGCCAAGCTCGGCAACGGATTCATAGTCAACGGGAACATTCAGGTGATTGATGGGGATGCACCCGCCTGAAGGACCGCCGAGCTGTGCCGCCTTGTATTTCTTGCCGCCCTTGATACCGCCGCCGATGTTGAAGACGATGTCGCCCAGCGGGGTGCCCATGGGCACTTCGACAAGGCCGGTGTTGTTGACGGCGCCGGCGAGGGCGAACACCTTCGTGCCCTTGCTCTTTTCAGTTCCATACTGGGCGTACCAGGCCGCCCCGTTATTGATGATGGCGGCGATGTTGGCATATGTTTCAACGTTATTGAGGAGCGTCGGAGCATTGAAAAGGCCCTTGACCACGGGAAAGGGCGGTCTCGGACGTGGTTCGCCGCGCTTGCCTTCGATGGATATCATGAGGGCCGTCTCTTCGCCGCAAACGAATGCACCCGCCCCAATACGGATCTCGAGATCGAAATTGAAGCCCGTTTCGAGGATGTCCTTTCCGAGGAACTTGTATTCCCTTGCCTGTCCGATCGCCCAATTGAGGCGCTCGATGGCCAGAGGATACTCTGCCCTGACGTAGACGAAGCCCTGCTGGGCGCCTATCGCATAGGCGGCTATTGCCATCGCCTCTATGACGCTGTGGGGGTCGCCTTCGAGAACGCTGCGATCCATGAACGCGCCGGGGTCGCCTTCATCGGCGTTACAGACCACGTATTTCACGTCGCCGGGCGACTGGAAGGCAAACTTCCATTTCAGTCCCGTCGGGAACCCGCCGCCGCCGCGGCCGCGAAGACCTGATTTGAGCACTTCGTCGATGACCTCTTCCCTGGTCATCGAGGTCAGCGCCTTGCCAAGAGCCAGGTAACCGTCCCGGGCAATATATTCCTCGATGTTCATCGGGTTGATGACACCGCAGTTCCGAAGAACGATCTTGATCTGGTTCTTGAAAAAATCGATCTCCTTCATCGAGGGGATCGTCTTTGACGTCACGGCCTCCTTATAAAGCAGCCGCTCGACTATCCTGCCCTTGAGAAGATGCTCGGTAACGATCTCTTCGGCGTCCGCGGGCGTGAGTTTCTGATAGAGAACCCCTTCCGGGTAGACAAGTGCCAGAGGACCGAGGTCGCAGGAGCCGATGCAACCTGTCTCTATGACCTTGATCTCGTTCTGCAGACCCTGCTCGATGACCTTATTGACAACAGCGTCCCTGATCTGACGGCAGCCGGATGAGACGCATGCAGCTCCAGCACATACCAATATGTGAGCGCGAGATACCTCCATGTTTATCCTTCCTCCTTACTCATACTTTTCGAGTATATCGAGAAGATGCGGCGGCTTGACCCGCCCGTAGACATCTTCATTGACCAGCATCGCCGGGGCAAGGCCGCAGGCACCGATGCAACGCACAACATCGAGGGAATACCGCCTGTCCTCCGTTGTACCGCCCACCTTGATCCCGAGTTCTCTCTGGGCCTTGTCCAGAACCTCCTGGGAACCCCTCACGTAGCATGCCGTGCCGAGACATACCTTGACGCTGTTCCTCCCCTGGGGCACAGTAGAGAAAAAATTGTAAAAAGTGATAACGCCATAAACTTCATTAATAGAAACGTCGAGCCCTTCGGCGACCATTTCCTGGGCCTTTCTCGGAAGATAACCGAACAGGTTCTGCGCCTTGTGCAGGACCATAATGAGGTCCTCTCCCTTGCCCCGATGTTGCATAATGACCTCTTCGAGCCGGGGGTAGAGCTCTTCCTCCTGGACCTCGGCGCACTGGCATTGCTTTTCTTGCGACATCTTACTTCCTCCCTTAGAGTGACCTGACAATCACATTCACTGGGGCGGCAGTATCTTGCCGTCCACGGTACTCCGTTTATAGTAATGAGTATGGAGAAGTTTGTGGGCCTTCTCCGAATTTGGTTTCTCGAGAAATCTCTCGTACAGTACCTGGACCGAGGGGTTCTCGTGGGAACGCCTCAGCGGCAGACTGCGATCTTCCTCATAAAGGGACTCGCCTCTTCGGGCCCGCTTGGCCATATTGCTGCCCCAGGACTGGCCGCCGCCGCCGACGCATCCGCCGGGACAGGCCATGACCTCTATGAACTGGTACTCCGATCTTCCATCCCTGGCTATCTGTTTCTTGACCTTGTTGAGAAGCGCCCTGGCCTGGCCGCAGCTATGCGCCACGGCAACCTTCACCTTCGTCCCTTCAATATCTATCTCTGCCTCTTTTATCCCCTTGAGACCCCTGACGGCTTTTATCTCCACGTCCTCGAGCTCCTTGCCGGTGACAAGACGGTAGGCGCTTCGCACCGCGGCCTCCATGACACCACCCGTGGCACCAAAGATGGTGGCCGCTCCGGTGTAATCGCCGAGGAGGTCATCGGGTGCCTCGTCGGCCATTTCCTTTATATCGAGGCCGGCCTCGCGCATCATCCTGCCGATCTCCCGTGTTGTAAGAACGTAATCGACATCCTGGTAGCCGCTCGCGTTCATCTCGGGCCTCAGGCACTCAAATTTTTTCGCGGTGCAGGGCATGATGGAGACGGAAACTATCTTCTTCGGGTCGATTCCCTTTGCCTCGGCATAGTATGTCTTTGCAAGGACGCCGAACATTTGCTGCGGCGATTTCGCCGTGGACATATGGGGGATCATGTCATGAAAATAGGTCTCCATGAACTTTATCCAGCCGGGGCTGCAGGAAGTGATGAGGGGCAGGTTCTGACCCGAGGTCAGCCTGCTTATGAGTTCCGTACCTTCTTCCATGATGGTAAGGTCCGCAGTGAAGTTCGTCTCCAGCACGGCATCGAAACCAAGCCTTCTCAAAGCAGCGTGCATCTTCCCGCTCACCAGCGATCCCGTGGGCATGCCGAATTCTTCTCCGAGCATGACCCTGACCGCAGGCGCCTCCTGAACCACAACAAACTTATCGGGATCGTGAAGAGCTTCCCAAACCTCATCGGTGGCGCTCTTTTCGTAGAGGGCCCCGACAGGGCAATGGACAACACACTGCCCGCAATTGATGCAGACACTGTTGCCGAGGCCGGCGTCGAAGGCCGTTGTAATGACCGTATCGAACCCCCTGTGGTTGACGGCAAGGGCATTCACGGTCTGGACCTTGCTGCAAACCTCGATACATCGCCCGCAAAGTATGCACTTGTTGGGGTCGCGAACGATGGAAACACTGGAGCGGTCGATGGGAAGCCGCTGCCGCGATGTGTTTCCGTAATCGGGAACATTGATGCCAAGGGTGGAGGCAAGCTTCTGAAGCTCGCAGTTGTTGTTCTTTATGCACGTCAGGCAATCCGTATCATGATTGGACAGGATAAGCTCTACAAGCTGCCTGCGTGTCGCCATGACCCTCGGTGTGTGGGTCTTCACCTTGAAGCCTTCGGCGCCAGGGGTCATGCAGGCCCTTTTCAGGCCCGGTATACCCTCTATCTCCACGACGCATATGCCGCACTGTCCTCCCGGTGTAAGATCGGGATGATGGCACAACGTGGGAATCGTAAAACCGGCCTTCTTTGCAGCCCACAGGATGCTGGTTCCCTCGGGCACCTCCACAACTATATTGTTTATGGTCATTTTTACCATAGCTGTTTACCTAACCTCCTGAGATGACCATTCAGATCATATCGGCTTATTGTACCCTGCTGTACACCTCGTCTTTGAAATACTTAAGCGAACTGGTTATGGGCAGGATCGGCGACTGTCCCAGGGGACAGAACGACGTGTCACGCATCACTTCAGATATGGAGACGAGTCTTTCGACATCCTCGGTCTTCCCTTTCCCTTCGGCTATACGGTCGACTATCTCGGCAAGCTGGTTGGTGCCGAGACGGCAGGGCACGCAATGGCCGCAGGACTCGTGCCGGAAGAAATGGAGAACACTCTGGAGCATTCCCACGATATCGGCATCCTCGTCCATGACAAGGATGGCGCCGGAACCGAGCACGGCGGCATATTCCTTGAGGTTCACGAAATCCATCTTCGCATCGAGCATCTCGGGCCCCATGAAAGCACCCGCTGCGCCGCCAACAAGAGCACCTTTGAATTTCTTGCCATCCTTGATGCCGCCCGCATATTCATAGATGATGTCCCGAAGGGTAGTGCCCATTTCCGCCTCGATAAGGCCGGGCGTTGCCACGTTCCCGATTATGGTGTAGACCTTCGTCCCGGGGCACTTCTCTGTGCCGTAGCCGCGATACCAGGCGGATCCGTTGCGGATGATCTCGGGCACGTTCGCCAGGGTCTCCACGTTATTCACGACCGTGGGTTTACCCCAGAGACCTTCCGTCACAGGGTAGGGCGGTTTGTTGCGGGGGTGGCCCCTCTTGCCTTCCAGGGACTCTATGAGGGCCGTCTCTTCGCCGCACACATAGGCGCCCGCGCCCTTCATGACTTCGATATCAAAGCTGAAACCGCTCTCCAGTATATTATCGCCAAGGAGTCCGTAGAGCCTCGCCTGCGTGATGGCCTTGTCGAGTCGTTCAATGGAAAGGGCATATTCGCCCCGGATATAGACAAAACCCTTTGTGGCCCCCACCGCGTATCCCGCGAGGATCATGCCCTCGATGAGCTTATGGGGATCGCCTTCAAGGATAAGCCTGTCCTTGAATGTTCCCGGTTCGCCTTCGTCGGCGTTGCAGATGATATATTTCACATCGCCCTGCGCCCTGCCGGCAAATTCCCATTTCATGGCCGTCGCGAAGGCCGCGCCGCCTCTACCCACGAGCCCGGAGTCCTTGACTTCCTTTATGACCCCGACAGCCTTGAGTTCGGTGAAGGCCCTTTCGAGCGCCTCATAGCCGCCTTCGGCGATGTATTCTTCAATGTTCTCCGGGTTGATGATGCCGCTGTTGCGCAGGACTATACGGGGCTGCTCCCTGAGAAGACCCGTTTTTTCCTTTTTGATGACGTGCTGTTTCGGCATCTCCGTCATTATGAGCCTTTTTACGGGACGGCCCTTCAGAAGGTGCTCTTCAACAAGCTCGACGGTGTCCTCGGGCGTAACGTTCGCATAGTAAATGCCTTCGGGATAGACGACTATGACAACCCCCTGGCCCGTCGCCCCGACGCTGCCTGTCTCCAGTACGGCTATCTCGCCTGAAAGACCCTGTTTATTGATCTCTTCCACCAGGGCCTTCTCGACCGCTCTGGCACCCGCCAGAATCGTCCCTGCATCGATACTGATCAATATGTGGTTTCTTACGAGGTTCATATCTCTTTTCTCCTCTTGTCAAGGATGGAGTCGACCTTCTCCGGTGTGAGATTGCCGAACATCTCTTCGTTAAGCATCATGGCTGGCGCCACACCACAAATGCCGAGGCAGCTTGTCAATTCCAACGTGAATATTCCATCCTTGGTCGTCCCCCCTACATCCACTTTGAGTGAACCCTTGAGATAATCGAGAAGCGAGTGCGCCCCCATGAGATGGCATGGAGGAGATTCACAGAGGCGTATGATGTTCTTGCCCCGAGGCTTGAGGCTGAACATCGTGTAAAAGCTCGCCACGCTGTGCACGTAACTGTACGGAACATCCAGATAATCCGCGCAGGCCTCGATGTCTTCCTTCGCGAGATATCTCTCCGGGTTGGTATCTTGAAGATCGTGCATGATGTAAAGTATGTTGCTGAGGTTTGGTTCAAACTTCTTGAGAATAGCTTCCCTGTTCAAGCCGGCCTCCTTTTGGTTGCCTAAATGGCAAATTCCGAAACGGGGTGCCCGTTGACCACGTGCTCCACCACCACCCTTTTTGCCTTCTCAGGACTCATGTTGCCATATACGACGGCGGGCTTGTCTTCTTCGAAGACCTCCACCATTGGTTCTTGTGAGGCGAGACCCTTCTCGCCCGTCTGGGTAACGACGACATCGGCAAGGTTCCGTTTCCCCACTTCTTCAACGAAAGTCTTGAGCACATCGCGCGCCCCGGCCGCTATGCCGCTCGTCCCCATGCCGACGACAATTCGTACCCGTGCCTGTTTTTGCCTCAATTCCACGTCTTTCTGTGCTTTTTCCCTTATTTTCTTCAGCTCTTCAAGGTTCATCTCTCAGCCTCCTTATGGTGATAACAATCTATATAAAATCACAGATGTTCGTCAAGATATTTGCTCAGGAAACTGATGACTTCCGGATGGTTCAGCGGAACGTCATCGAGTTCCTTCTTCAGGTCTGCTGTATCAAGTTGAAAATCCTTGCCGTCGACAGAGTAGCGAAGGTCGAAATCGACGGCGGGATGACTCACTATGAGGACGAAAAAGGTGTCTCTCACGTTCCCCAATGGAGGCAGGTCGGGGTGCCGGGAGTCGAAGGTCGCCCTGATAGTCGTTCCCCCTCCCTTCTTGCTGCGAAGCTCAAAACCACCGCCCGTCGTTTCGGCCGTGCCCTTGAGCAGGGGTATCCCGAGTCCCACCTTCCTTCCCGTCTTCGTGGAGAAAAAGGGGTCCTGCACCTTCCGCGCCGTTTCCGGGTCCATCCCGAGCCCGTCATCGGCGATCGTGAGGCTGAGCATCGCGGTCTGAGGATCCTTTTCCACGGCGACGGAGATGTGTTTTGCCCCGGCCGTCACTGAGTTCATCACTATGTCCATGATATGGGATGAAATGTCCTCCATCATAATGGCTATTTCCGTCTATTCACAATTGCGCCCGTGCTCCCCGAGCGACCTCAGGGCGCCTTCGATATTCCCGCAATCAGGTGCGTCAAGCGTCAAGACCGTTCTTCTCTTGCCGATGTCCCCCGGGTAGTGGGCATCGGAGAATGTCACAAAGGGCAACCCCTTTCTCATGACAAAGGGCATGAAACTCTCGGCCTTGCCCCGGTCGCGTATCTCCAGGGCATCGAAGGGTATGTCCGCTGGTATGAAACCGAGCTGGCTTATGATGCTGAAGGTCGGGCTGTCGATATGGGAGGCAATGGCTATCCCCCCGTGGGACTTTATCCAGGAGGTCGCATCCTCTATGGATATCCCCGCCGAATTGATAAGAAGCCTTTCCTCGCTGCGGATTATATTGTCTTCGCCGTCCACGACGACCTGGTCCCCCCAGAACTCCACATCGTTGGCTACCGGCGGCAAGAGGTCGTAGATCATGAGCTGCAGTTCATATGCGGTGTCGTACTCGTCGAAGATCGCGATAAGGTGAATCTCCTCCCTGGTCTGCAGTTCCATGCCGGCAAGGACGACTAGCCCGCTGTGCTCCCCCGCTTCCTTGACGTAAGGTGTGTTCTCCGCCATGTTATGGTCCGTAACGGCTATGATATCGAGCCCCGCTTCCCGTGCTCTGTCGACGATGACCCTGGGCGACATGTCAAGGCTGCCGCAGGGCGACAGGGTCGAGTGTATATGCAGATCGCAGGCAAAATCCGGCAAGCCCGTTCTAGCCTCTCTTCAGATAGTTGTATATGAGAGCGGAAAGCTCGAATGCCGAGGGACTTCCCCTCAGGACGGCTATGTCCTCCTGTCTCGCCTTTTCCACGAATGCCTCATCGAGTTCCAGCTTTCGCGGAATAATGATGGCGGACACTTCCTTGAGCTTTGCGACCCCGAGGATGTTCACATGCCGCTGGATCGTGATCCATACCGCATCGTCACCGATATTCGCGATCACGTCGGAAAGCAGATCGGAGGTATATCCCGACCTTACCTCCCTATCGAGATTGGTCTCCCCCGTGAGCACCTCCAGGCCAAGCGTCTGTGCAAGTTCACGAACGGTCATCATTCCCTCCCCGTTAAAGTGTGATTGCGTCTCCATATTAATGTCATGTCCATAGTAACCCCCCGGCGGTCCCGGTGAAATACTCAGGGCCCCTGCCCCGTGTCGCTCTTCTTCGAGCTGTCGCTCATCGACGGCGGAACAATCCGGGAGAGGTCGAGTATCTCCTTTGCCAGTATCTTCACCTTCTCGCGGAGCTTTATAACACAGTCCGTCTCGAAGGCTATGCCGCGGATGATGTCTTCAGCGAGCGCCCGGCAGCTTGGTGACCCGCAGGCACCGCAATCGAGACCCGGCAACTCGTCCGTTATCTGGTCCAGGCGCTCCATCTTCATGATCGCCCGGGAAACATCCTCGTCGAGGGTCATGATGGCCCTGGGCTCAACAGGTTCTGTGGCGGCAAACCGGTTCTGCAGGTAGATATCCTGAAGCTCTGCCTCCGTGAGATAGGCCTCCTTGGTTCCGAACCGTTTTATGAGGTCACGAAGCCGTATCCGTCCCACAAAGAGATTCTGTATGTTGAGGGGGCCTCCCACGCAGCCGCCCGTGCACGCCTGAAGCTCGACGAAATCGACGTCTTTAAGCTCGCCCCTTTCGATCTCCTCCAGGAGACTGATAACATTGTGGATGCCGCCGACGGCAAGGGTGGTCGCGGCGGCGACGTTCCGTGACTCTCCCGTCACATATCCCCAGGCCATGCCGAATTTCGTGGCTCGCTGGAGTTTGTCGGACCCGCCTTTCATCGACCTGTCGCCGAGATGCCTGATGATATCCTTATATATAAGGTTGATCCCGATGACGCCGTTCACAGCCGAGTGCTTCGTTGTCATGGGATTTCTCATCTCCGTTACCTTGGCCGGGCAGGGCGATATGAAGAATGCCCCGATCTCTTCGTAGGGAATGCCCGTTCTCCGCGATGCCTGTTCCTTGGCTATGCGGGCCGCCACCTCCATAGGGGTGAGGAAGGGGGCCACCTGGTCGAGAAGGTCGGGGTACTTGATCTGCATGAGGCGCAGCACCGCCGGGCAGGCGGAAGAAAAGATGGGGCGTTTGCCCTTGTATTCCTTCAAGAACTCGTGAACGATGTGGCCGACGATCTCCGCGGCCAGAGCGACCTCGAAGACCTCGTCAAAACCGATCCCCGAGAAGGCTCCGAGCACATCCTCGATATTGACCTGCTCCTTGAACTGGCCGAAAAATGACGGCGCAGGCAGGGCGATCCTGTACTTGTATTCGGAAAGTTTCTCCAGGGTGTCCGTTACCGCTATCTTTGCGTGGTTCGGGCATTCGCGGATGCATTCACCGCAATCGATGCACCGCTCCTCAACGATCATTGCCTTGCCGTCGCGCACACGGATCGCCTCAACGGGGCACCGCTTGATACAATTGGTGCATCCCTTGCATTTTTCCGTCTCAAGCGTTACGGAATGGAAGTATCGATTCATTCGTCCCCGTGCCGTCCCTGGTCCTGGAAGAACACCTTGGCTTTCAGCGTTGTCCCCACGCCCACTTTGGACTCGATCTTGAGGTCATCAGAGCATTGATTGATGTTGGAAAGGCCCATGCCCGCCCCGAACCCCATCTCCCGAATCTCGTAAGTCGCCGTCGAATATCCCTCCTTCATGGCAAGATCGATATCTTCGATCCCGGCCCCGACATCTTCCGTGCGTATGGTGATCGCATCGGGCTCGACATGGACGACAAGCGTCCCCGATGTGGCGTGGATTGCGACATTCATTGCCGCCTCATATATAATGATAGCGATTCGCTTGATGACATCCTGTTTGAGCCCAAGCTGCTGAAGGGTCTTTTTCACCCGCGACGCGCACTCTCCGGCAACAAAGAAATCTTTCTCGCCTATCTTGAATTCGACCGTTATCTGCGGGGTGTATGTTAAGCTGTCAACCATTGGTCAGTTCCTCTAACCGGGCTCGTGCTGATCTCCCCTGATACCCTTCTCGTAAAGCCGGCCGCAACAGTCGAATGTGAGAAGCGGCGTGGTGAGCAAAGGGATCTTGTTCAGTTCCCCGCTCCTGACGACGGATTCGTCGGGCTTGCGGCCCCCGACAAAGAGGATCGCCTTCGCGTCCATCACCTGTGCTGCGTGGATTACGTGGGCGTTGGTCAATGACGTGATCAGAAGCGAGTGAGGCTTCAGATAAAGGAGCATCTCACTGATAAGGTCGCAGGCGAAACAAAGCCTCACGCCGCGTTTGAGACACTCATCATCCCCGCAAAGTATCTGCGCTTCCAGCAGTTCCTGAACCTCTTTCAATGTCATGCTAGACCTCACATCGCCCGGGCGTTGACCGGTGGTGTATTGATGCTATTATCGTGTTCCGGTCCCGTGAGCCGGCAAACTTTGCTCGCGATCAACGGCAACAAGCTTCACAGCTAAAAAATATTGTTTGTTCAATTACGAGGCTGAACACGCTTGTTCAGTATAGTGCATTTTGTTTCCGAAGTCAAAAGGACAGTGAATAAAAATTGCGGTTGCTCTGTCACTCTCCCGCATCCTGGGCCCGGGACTTTCTGCCGAAAGGTATGCCCAGTTTTCTCATGCGATGACGGAGCGTTCCGGGATTCATACCGAGGAGTTCGGCGGCACCCCCGGGGCCTTCTATCCTCCCCCCCGCCGTCTTCAATATGCGGCTTATATGGTCGGCCTCCACGTCATGGAGCGCAAGAGGACCCTCGCTGCCCTCGGGCACGAAGGCCGTCCGGCCCTGGGTCATACTTGAAACTCCGAGGATCCCGTCGAACTTCAGAGGTTTGCCGTCCGACAGGATAAGCGCCCTTTCGACAGCGTTTTCGACCTCCCGGACATTTCCCGGCCAGTCGTACATCATGAGGGCATCGATGGCCCCGGGGGCAAGCGCGGGTATGGTGTGACGCACCATCTCCCTGCTCTTTTTTCGGACAAAGTGCTGGACCAGCGCCGGTATATCGTTCTTTCTCGCCCTTAGGGGGGGCACCTCGATGGGGAACACCTTGATGCGGAAATAGAGGTCTTCACGAAAACCGCCGTCTTCCACCATTTTCTCCAGGTTCCGGTTGGTCGCTGAAATGATCCTGATGTCGACATGGACGGGTTCCGTGCCGCCGACCCTTTCTATCTCTTTTTCCTGCAGGACCCGAAGAAGCCTCACCTGCGCGTGGGGTGGGAGTTCGCTGATCTCGTCGAGAAAGATCGTTCCGCCGTGGGCGCGCTCAAAACGTCCCCTCTTGCGCGCCACGGCACCCGTGAAAGCCCCTTTTTCATGGCCGAAAAGTTCGCTGTCAATGAGCGATTCCGGGATCGCCCCGCAGTTGACCTTCACGAAAGGCGCGTTATAGCGGGGGGACAGGTTGTGAATGGCATTGGCGATGACTTCCTTTCCGGTCCCTGTCTCGCCGACGATAAGAACTGGGCTGACAAGGGGCGCCACTTTTCTAACGCTCTCCATGGCGCCTTTCAGGCCAAAATCGGCCCCCACTATCTCGACCGTGTTCTTCCGCAATTCATCCCTCAGGTACCGGTTGTCGTCGGCAAGCATGTCCTTCAGATCGATGACCTCCCTGAGCCTGCGGCTGTTAGCTACGGCTATGGCGGCCGGTTCGTTCACCAGGGACCACAGGCGGACATGGTCGTCGGTAAACCGCCCAATCCCTGGCGCCCTTATGCCAAGGGCGCCTATGTACTTGCCGTCGATGATCAGCCTTCCCAGCATCATTGAGCATTCTTCCCATCCGAGGTTCCCGGCCACCCTCCCGAGGATGGGATCGTCAAAGACATTTTCGGCGACGCGGACCCGCGGCCGGCGATAGGCCTCTTCGATCTCCTGGCGCAATTCGGGCGGCAGGTGGGTTTTGTCCATCCTCGTCATACCCCCGGCCTCATTCGCCGAAGCCGCCACATCCACGGTGCCGATGGCCGGGTCATAGATGAACAGATCGAGTTCATCGGCGGGCATAACGTTGCATACATAGAGAAAACATTGATGAAGCGCATTCTCCAGGTCCAGGGTTCCACATATCCTCAGGGTCATCTCCCGAAAGAATTCGTTCTCGTCAGCGTTCATCGCCTGCCTCTCCTTTGTAGTACTATCGTATGCGATAGTATAGACCAGAACTGTTAAATATACCAGTAACTTTCCGTCATATTTAACAGTGACAGGGTCCTTGTTCTGTATGTATTGGAATATACAAATGAAAAAGTTGTGGCACGGAGAATGCTTTAAACGAAAGAGGAAAAAACGATGGAATGGATAGAGATCATACGCCTGAGAACACAGCCCGATGTCGAGCCGTCGGTGATAAAGTGGTTGAAGGATCTGGTGCACGGCATCACCGGCACACCCGGTCTCAACGATGCGCGTATCTACACTCATTCGGCCGTTCCCGGAGACGTGAGCCTCCACATCATGTGGAACACCGTGCAGGAGATATTCACGGAAAGCGAAGTGGGATTGATGGCTGCCGAGACGCTCAAGAAGTATGGCATCCTCGATCATACCGTGTGGCTCATGAAGGAGTTGAACGGCCGAAGCGCACACCAGCAGGTGCTCGGATGACATCCATCGAATTATTCATCAGATACTGCGGTTTATCAAGGGCAGGAAATGTGAGGCACCGAAAATCCCTCATCTTTCCTTTCCATAATGTGAGTCGGGGAACGTGAAGAAATGTCTGACCTGATCCTGAATACGCTGACGCTCATACTGATCCTCATTCTCGCCTCCACGACTATCTGGACCACCTCCCAGCCCTCTCCACGCACACGATCGAACTCCCGCTATCGCTACTTCACTCCTCCCCTACCGGCAGACGAAACCACCGCTGCCGGCAAGGATTCCACCTGGTGTACCCGAGGCCATGTCCCCGACTCACAAATTTTGCAGCTTCGGCTCTGAAGGAGCCATCTTTAACATACCATCACCCCCCCCTTATGCGTTTTTAAATGCCCCCGGCGCCTCCCGGGGGCAACCCTTTTAAAGAGGCTGTTTCTAAAATACTTCTTGACCTGAGGAGGGTTATTCGATATATTTTTATCGATACTTTTTTATAGATATGACATTATCTAATCAATGAAAGGGAGGTACGAATGACAAACGTGGAGGGCAAGAACGATCTTCCAACAAAGCCCATCCCCGAACCGACGTTGAGAAGGCTCCCTCTTTACTACCAGTACCTGAAGAAAGTACGCGGCCAGCAGAAGGGGGACTTCATCTCCTGTACGCAGATCGGCAACGATCTGAGCATACTTCCCATTCAGGTGCGCAAGGACCTGGGAGTCGCCGAGGCCGTCGGGAAACCGAAGCTTGGCTATGACATCGAAGAGCTTATCTCCATAATTGAGGAATTCCTCGGGTGGAATAATACGAAAGATGCCTATCTCGTCGGCGTGGGTCACCTTGGGACGGCGCTCCTCGGGTTCGAGAGATTCAAGGAATACGGCCTCAATATCATAGCCGCCTTCGATATCGACAAGGAAAAGATCGGCCAGACCATCCATGGCGTCAAGGTCTTTCATCTCGGGAAGCTTCCCAACATGGTAAAACGCATGGGCATTAAGATCGGTATCCTTACCGTCCCTGCAACTCCGGCCCAGGACCTCACCAACGAAATGGTCAATGCGGGCATACGGGCCATCTGGAACTTCTCTCCGGTGAGGGTGAACGTCCCTCCCGACATAATCGTCCAGCACGAGAACCTCGCCTCGTCTCTCGTGGTTCTGGCTAAAAAACTGACACTGGCAAGAAAAACTCAATCGTAAGGACGGGATGAAACAATGGAGACAATACGAAAATTTGAACGTGTGTGCGACATCATCGACCACAACCAGCGAAACGCCGCCAGGCTCATACCCATTCTTCAGGCAGTGCAGGCGGAATATCGTTACCTGCCGGAAGAGATACTGACATTCGTCGCAACATCCCTGGGGATCTCCCCCGCACGGGTCTTCGGGGTGGCAACCTTTTATTCGCTCTTTACCCTGAAACCCAAGGGCAAATACGTGATAAGGGTATGCAACGGGACGGCATGCCACGTCAAAGGCTCAATGGGCCTTTATGAGGCTATCGTGAAGAAGCTTGGTCTTGGCGAGGGAGAAGACTCCACCTCTGACATGCTCTTCACCGTGGAAACAGTCAATTGTCTCGGCGCCTGCGGCCTTTCGCCGGCCATGGTCGTCAACGATGATGTCTATGGTCAGCTTACTCCGCAGCGGGTATCGGACATTGTCGACGAGATCGTTCTCAAGGAGGCGCAAAATGAACCTGATGCTCACGGGGCTTAATAAGATCAGCAACGATTTTCTTGGCCGCTCGGCGGCTGCCTCGCACCGTATCCTCGTCTGTGCGGGAACGGGATGCCTGGTGAATGGATCCCTTAAGGTGTACGAGGGATTCGTCAAGGCGCTCAAGGAAAGCGGACTCAACGCCATTGTTGAGCTCACGGGAGAAGAAGAGGGTGTCTTCGTGTCGCGCACCGGCTGCCAGGGTTTCTGTCAGATAGGACCGCTCGTCACCATCCTGCCGGAGGGCATCTTCTATACAGGGGTAAAGCCCGGCGACGTTGCCGAAATAATAGAAGCAACCATCAAGAAAGGGGACGTGGTGGAGAGGCTCCTCTACGTCGAACCCGATTCGCAGAACATGTGCCGCACCAAAGATGAGATCCCTTTTTACCGGACACAGCGCCGCTTTGTGCTCTCCAACTGCGGGGCGACCGATCCTGAGGACATTGGCGAGTATATCGCATCCGGCGGATACAAGCAGGCGATCCGGGCCTATATCGATATGAACCCTGAGGAGATCTGCCAGCTTATCTTTGCGGCAGGCCTGCGCGGTCGGGGAGGCGGCGGTTTTCCCACGGGAAGAAAGTGGGACGTGGCTCGCCGCGAAACGAACGCGAAGAAATATGTCATCTGCAACGGTGACGAGGGAGATCCCGGAGCCTTCATGGATATGGGCATCATGGAAGGCAATCCCCACAGCGTCATCGAAGGCATGATCATTGCCGCCCGCGCCATCAATGCCGATGAAGGGTTCATCTATGTGCGAGCCGAATACCCGCTGGCGGTCAAACGCCTCCGCAAGGCCATAGACGACGCGTACCGTGTCGGCCTTCTTGGAAAGAACCTCTTCGGATCGGAACAGGCATTCAATCTAAACATAATGGAAGGTGCGGGTGCCTTCGTCTGCGGAGAGGAAACGGCCCTCATAGCTTCCATTGAAGGGAAAAGGGGCATGCCGTCGCCCAAACCGCCCTTTCCCTCTATCAGCGGCCTCTGGGGAAAACCGACGGTCATCAATAACGTGGAGACCCTGTCGCAGGTGCCCCTCATCCTGGCCGTCGGCGCCGACGAATATCGCAAGATGGGCACCAAGGAATCGCCGGGCACCAAAACCTTCGCCCTTACGGGCCATGTGGCAAATTCGGGCCTCATAGAGATGCCCTTCGGCTCAACATTGCGGGAGATAATCTACGGTGTAGCAGGCGGCATGACCTCCGATACGGGCAAGGCGGTGAGCGACGGTTTCAAGGCCGTTCAGATTGGCGGCCCTTCGGGCGGATGCCTCACCCGCGACCACCTTGACCTCCCCATCGACTTTGATTCGCTTAAAAGCGTCGGCGCCATGGTCGGCTCCGGCGGGCTTGTCGTCATGAACAAGAACACCTGCATGGTCAGCGTCGCGCGTTTCTTCATGCAATTCACCCAGCACGAATCATGCGGCAAATGCGTTCTCTGCAGGGAAGGCACGAAACAGATGCTGTCCCTCCTCGACGACATCATCGAGGGGCGGGCGACAATGGAGACCCTCGATCTGCTGGAAGATCTTGCGGTTGCCGTCCAGAAAGGCTCGCTGTGCGGGCTTGGCAAGACAGCCCCCAACCCCGTGCTCTCGACATTGAAACATTTTCGCGACGAATACATGGCACACGTGCGGGACAAACGCTGTCCCACGGGAAAATGCAAGGCCCTGGTGAGGATCACCATCGATGAAGACCTCTGCAAGGGCTGCACGCTCTGTGCGACCAAATGTCCCGTCGGCGCCATATCGGGAGAAAAAGGGAAACCCCACCGCATCGACCAGAACATATGCAGAAAATGCAACATCTGCGTGGAAGCCTGCAAATTCAAGGCGATCAAAGGAGACTGAGCAATGAACGGCACCGTTGTCTATATAGATAATAAAGAGATTCCCATCGAGAACGAACAGAACCTCCTGGAGCTTGTCAGGAAGGCCAGGATCGACCTGCCCACCTTCTGCTACCACTCGGAATTGAGCATATACGGCGCCTGCAGGCTGTGCATGGTGCAGGTCGAGGGTATGGGCCTTGTCCCCGCCTGTTCCACCCCGCCTACCCCCGAAATGAAGGTGAGCACCAATACGGAAGAGATACGCAAGATGCGCAAGATCATAGTGGAACTTCTGCTGGCCAACCACAGCCAGAACTGCCCCACCTGCCAGAAGAGCACCACCTGCCAGCTTCAGGCACTCGCGCGGCGCCTCGGCATCACCAAGGTACGCTTCAAGAACCAGCTCAAGGAGATGCCCCTCGACGAATCATCGCCATCCCTCGTCAGGGACCCCAATAAGTGTGTCCTCTGCGGCGACTGCGTCCGCATCTGCTCCGAGGTCCAGACGGTTGGCGCCATCGATTTCGCATACAGGGGCGCCCAGACGGTGGTCATACCCTCTTTCGGAAAGGCGCTCGACCAGGTGGAGTGCGTCAATTGCGGCCAATGCGCCCGCATCTGCCCCACCGGCGCCCTCACCCCCCGGTCGGAGGTCGAGGAGGTCTGGCAGGCCATTCATGATCCCTCGAAGGTTGTCGTCGCCCAGGTTGCGCCCGCCGTCAGGGTGGCCATCGGAGAGATGTTCGGGCTTCCCCCCGGCACCACCACAACGGGACAGATCGCTGCGGCATTGAAGGCCGTGGGCTTCGATAAGATATACGACACCTCCTTCACCGCGGACCTCACGGTTTTGGAAGAAAGCAACGAATTCATAAAGCGCGTCACCGCCGGCGACAGGATACCCCAGTTCACATCGTGCTGCCCGGCATGGGTCAAGTTCGTCGAACAGTACTACCCGGAGTTCCTCAATCACCTCTCGAGCTGCCGCTCGCCCCAGCAGATGTTCGGCGCCCTCGCCAAGGAGATGCTTTCCAGTGAGCTTGATGTCAAACGCGAGGACATCGTCGTCGTATCCATCATGCCCTGCACAGCCAAGAAATTCGAGGCGAAAAGACCGGAGTTCGTCAGCGACGGTGTGCGGGACGTGGACCAGGTCCTCACCACCCAGGAACTGGGAAGGATGATCGAGGAGGCCGGCCTCCACTTCAAGGAGCTTGGACCGGAATCTTTCCACATGCCCTTCGGCTTCAAGACAGGGGCCGGGGTGATATTCGGCAATTCCGGCGGTGTCAGCGAGGCGGTTCTGCGCTATGTCAGCGAGAAGTTGACGGGACAGAAACACGACACCTACGAGTTCACGTCCGTCCGTGGCGATGAGGGCATCCGCGAAGCAAAGCTCTCCGTTGCGGGCAAGGAATTCTCCCTCGCCGTCGTGAGCGGTCTCGGCAACGCGAGGCGCGTCCTCGAGAGGATACGCTCCGGCGAGACGCACTACGACCTTGTCGAGGTCATGGCATGCCCCGGCGGCTGCATAGGCGGCGCGGGCCAGCCCGTGTTCACCGATCCCGGGGTCAGGAAAAAGAGGACAAGAGGCCTCTACGAGAACGACCGGATGCTGGAGCTCCACAAGTCCCAGGACAACCCCTATATCACGGAACTCTATGGCACCTTCCTCGGTGACGTGGGCGGCCACAAAGCCCATGAACTCCTCCACACCAGCTATCGCACGCGCAAGCGCATCTTCGACGAGGACGTGAATCTAAGCTTCGGCGGCGAGAAAAGCGTGGACGTCAGCATCTGCTTCGGCACGAGCTGTTTCCTCAGGGGCTCCCAGAAGCTCCTCCACGATATCCTTGAGCACATACGCTTGAGGGGCCTTGGCGCCAGAGTGAACGTAAAAGCGTCTTTCTGCTTTGAAAAATGTGACAAAGGGCCCACAATAAGGGTAGGGAGCAGGATCATTGAAGGCTGCACAATAGAAAAAGCCATAGAGGCTATCAAGCGCGAGGGGGTGGACCTCGCCGAAGAGGTAAGACAGAATGCATGAGATAGCAAAACCGCAGATCGTCTTCACTTTGACCGCCCGATGCAGGGACTGCTACAGGTGCCTGCGCGCCTGTCCCGTCAAAGCGATCCGCATGCAGAACGGCCAGGCGTACGTAGATGAACAGCGCTGCATTGCCTGCGGCACCTGCATACGGGAATGCCCCCAGCAGGCGAAGACATTCCGCAACGATATCGATGTGGCCCGGCGCCTTATCGATGAAGGGCATTTTGTCGCGGCCAGCATCGCCCCGTCCTTTGCCGCAGTCTTCAACAAGTGGCAGTATTCGCGGCTTCCCTCGGCCCTGAGGGCCCTCGGCATCCGCTACGTGGGGCAGACATCCCACGGGGCATACCAGATATCGCTCCAATCCCGGCGTATCGCGGAAGAAAACCCGGCACGGCCCCACATAGCAACCGCCTGCCCTGCCTTGATAAACTACATCGAGAAATACCAGCCGCAACTGGTGGACTACCTCATGCCCCTCTTATCCCCCATGGCCGCCCATGCACGCCTTCTCAAGGAAAAGCTCGGCAAGGAGACAAAGGTGATCTTCATCGGCCCCTGCGTTGCCAAGAAATCGGAGCTGAACCGGCCCGAGGTCGCCGGCGTGGTGGACTGCGTGCTCACATTCAAGGAACTCAACGCCTGGCTCCTTCAGAAGGGCATCGACCTGTCCATGTGCGAGGAGAGTAATTTTGACGAAAAACCCGTCCACGAGGCACAGCTCTACCCCCTTCCGGGCGGCCTCATCAAGACAGCGGGCCTCAGCGATGACGGGCTCAATCTCAAGCTCCTGCGCGTCGACAGCATCCAGGGGGTACGGGAGCTTCTGAACGGGATTGAGGAAAACTCGGAACATGCCATCATCGAACCTCTTTTCTGCAGCCAGGGCTGTATCAACGGCCCCGGCATAGACCCCGGCAAGAACCTCTTCGACCGCAGGCGCGACATCATCGAATACAACACGGAGACGCAAGCCATCTCGGTCACGCCCGAGGCCGCGGACGCGGAGCTCTTCAAGGCGACATTCAGTAAGGCCGACAGCGGCAGTTCCCCCGACAGCGTCACCGAGGAGCAGATACAGAAGATCCTCGCCCAGACCGGGAAACAGGATCCAGAGCAACAGCTCAACTGCGGCGCCTGCGGCTATGACAGCTGTCGGGAAAAGGCCATCGCCGTCGCGCTCGGCATGGCGGAACCGGAGATGTGCATCCCCTACATGAGGCGGCTTGCGGAAAGGCGCACGGACCAGATCTTCAGCACCACGCCCAACGGCGTGCTCATGCTCGACGACGAACTGAACATCCTCGGCATGAACCCCGCATTCAAGAAGTTCTTTTCCTGCAGCGACGTCATCCTGGGAAGGCACATATCCTATCTTATGGACCCGGCCCCCTTTGAAAAGCTCATATCGGGCGTCACGGAGACCCTGGACATCACCGTCCTGCACCGTCCCTATAATCTTCTGTGCCGCGAGCTCTTCTACATGCTCAAGGAGGAGAGGCAGATCGTCGGTATCTTCATCAACATAACGAGCCAGCAGGAACATGAGAAGAAGCTCAAGGAGATCCGTTCTCAAACCGTGGAACAGGCGAACGAACTTCTGGAACACCAGATAAAAATGGCCCAGAACATTGCCCAGTTCCTGGGCGAAAGCACCGCCCGCGGCGAGGAACTGGTGAGAAAGCTGATGAGTCTGAGCGAGGGCGATGAAAACAATCCCCGATGAACCGAGAAAATACATCGAGGCATCAAACGCCCAGGTAGCGAAGAAGCCCGGCGGGATATGCGGCGACTACATAGTCACTGAACGCACGGCCGAGGCAACCACGGTTGTCGTGGCCGACGGCATCGGTACAGGCGTCAAGGCCCGGGTCGCAGCCGTCATGTGCGCGTCACGGCTCATGGAACTCATCCGCCTCGGTTTCACCCTGCGCGAGACATGCCGCAAGATCGTCGATACCATGCACGCGGCGCGCACGACGGACATTCCCTTCGCCGCTTTCTCCGTATGTCGCGTGCTCGTAAGCGGCCACGCCACGGTCATGTCCTACGAGATCCCCTCTCCCATACTCATCAACAACCGGCTGGCCGCATACCTGCCGAAGCAGCGCGTCTTTCCCATGGGTCTCGAGATGGTGGGAGAGGTCAACTGCATGCTCGAGTACGGCGATAGCATAGTGATGGTCAGCGACGGTGTCAGCCAGGCCGGTCTCGGCCAGCAATACCGGATGGGCTGGGGTATTCAGGGAGCCTGCGACTTCATAAACAGCCTCCTCGTCCAGGGTACGCAGATAAGAGACATACCAGGGAGGATCGTTGCCAATGTGCGGGACATTTCGGGGGCGACCTACGGGGATGACACCACGTGCAGCCTCCTGCTCTGCCGCGAGGCGCAGGTCCTCAACGTCCTGACGGGACCGCCCGCCCGGAAATCTGACGATGGCAGGGTTGTCGGGGAATTCATGCAAATGAAGGGAACGAAAATCGTCTGCGGATCGTCCACAGCCGAGATAGTCGCCCGCAATCTCGGCGTGCCCATTGAGATCAAAAACATGTCAAACGCCTATCATAAACCGCCATCTTATGATATAAAGGGTATAGACTATGCCACGGAGGGTGCGATCACCCTAAACCAGGTGTACAACATCCTGGGAGAGGCACCCGAGAAACTCGAGCCTGATTCATCAGTTTCAGATCTCTACAGGTTCTTCCACGCCTCTGACACGATCAACTTCCTCGTTGGAACGGCAGCAAATCCGGGACACGAACATATAGTCTTCAGACAGATGGGTGTATACCCGAGAGATTTTATCGTCAGGCTCCTCGCGGAGAAGCTGAAGTCCATGGGGAAACTGGTGAATATCATATATTTGTAGCGGGGCGCGAAACGGGCGGCACACCGCCCTCCCCCATATAACAGAAGGAGAAAACATGACAGCTGGAACACCACTTGACTTTTTCAACGCAGCCGATTATTTCGTGGATCGCAACGTCCGCCAGGGACGGGGCCATAAAACGGCCGTGTACACGGAATACCGGAACTACACTTACAACGACATGCAGAAAATGGCCAATAAGACCGCCAACGCTTTCCGCGAGGTCGGCGTAACAGTAGACGACCGGATCTTGATGATCATGCTGGACGTACCCCAGTTCTATGCCGTTTTCTGGGGCGCCATGAAGATCGGCGCCGTCCCCATCCCCGTCAACACCATGCTGACACCCGAGGATTACGAGTACTACCTCAACGACAGCCGGGCAAAGGTGCTCGTCGTTTCCGAACAGCTCCTGCCCATCCTTGCAAAGATCAAGGGCGACCTTCTCTACCTTCGCGACCTCATCGTGATATCCGAAACCCGAGGTGCACACATCCCCTTCAAGCAGAAATACCGCCATGCTCCCAATACGGTAAAAACGGAGTTCACCACGAAGGACGACGTCGGCTTCTGGCTCTATAGTTCCGGCTCAACGGGTTCGCCCAAGGGGGCCATACACTCCCAGTACGACATGGTGGTCACCTCCGAGTCCTTCGCCAAGGGTGTCCTCAACATAACAGAGGACGACATCGTCTTTTCGGCGGCGCGGCTCTTTTTCTCCTACGGTCTCGGCAACGGCATGTATTTCCCCATGTCCGTAGGTGCCTCGGCTGTCCTCAATGCTCACGCGCCTTCACCGGAGAACGTATTCAAACATCTCGAGAAGTTCCGTCCCACCATTTTCTTCGGCGTGCCGACCCTCTACGGGCAGATGCTTGAGTACAAGGCCAGGGAGGACAAGGAAAAGGGGACCAAGAAGATTAACCCCAACAGCCAGCATGAGCTGTCATCGGTGCGGGTATGCGTTTCCGCCGGCGAGGCTCTGCCCACGGACATCTTCGAGCGCTGGAAAAAACGCTTCGGCATCGAGATCATCGACGGCATCGGGTCCACGGAGATGCTTCACATATTCCTCTCCAACCGCCCCGGCGACATCAAGCCGGGGTCCACGGGAAAACCCGTGCCCGGCTACGAACTGAGACTCGTCGACGAGAGCGGTCAGGAAGTCCCCAGGGGAGAGATAGGGACGCTGCACGTCAAGGGCGACAGTGCCGCCCAGCAGTACTGGCGCAAGCGCGAGAAGACGCGGGTCACGATGCAGGGTGAATGGGTCAACACGGGTGACAAATACTACGTCGACGAAGAAGGCTACTACTGGTGTGCCGGCCGCGCTGACGACATGCTCAAGGTCGGCGGTATCTGGGTCTCTCCCATCGAAGTGGAGAACTGCCTGAGCCAGCACCCGGCTGTTTTCGAATGCGCCGTCGTCGGCGCACCCGATGCGAAGGGCCTCGTCAAACCCAAGGCCTTCGTCATGGTGAGGGAAGGGTACGAGAAGACCGAGGAACTGAAGGAAGAACTGAAGAAATGGGTCCTCGACAGGCAGGCAAAATTCAAATATCCCCGTTGGATCGAATTCGTCGACGAACTCCCGAAGAGCGCAACCGGCAAGATCCAGCGATTCCGGCTGAGGTAGGAGAACGGTTTCAGATTTCAGGTAAAAAGTGAAAAACCCTTCCTGCTTTATCTGGCAGGAAGGGTTTTTATTACACCTTATACCTTACACTCTGCACTTCACGCCAAGGAAAGTTTAAACTTGAATAAGAACGATGCCCGCGGTATAGATATACAACCGGTTGCCATCATTGATATAACAGAGCAACGGGGCAACGCGGCGAAGGAAGGCTGTGCCATCCCGGGAAGGCCAATGCGGGGGTTTCAGGATCCCTGGCCCCCTTCCCCATCATAACGCACGCGGGAGGACTGAAACATGGCAGGATCGTTCTTGAAGGCGTTGATCATCTCCGCATTGATCATATCACTGCACGCTGTCGCAGATGCGGGACCCACCAAAACCGCCGGCTCCAGGCAGCAATCCTGTTCGAGCTGCCACGGTGACTTCTCGTCGCTCCTGCCGGCGAAGCATCCCCGCGTTGCAGGAAAGGACCTCAAGGCATGCACGTCCTGCCATGCTTCCGACACCGGGAACAAGGCAAAACCGAAACCTTATTCCGCAAAACTTCACCTCTCTCACATGCAGCCGGGCAATGAACTTGACTGTCTTGTGTGTCACACCTGGCGGCCGGGCAAATCCTTCGGTGTAAGAGGAGCCAAAAAACCTGTCGGCGTTCTTTCACGGGAAAACATGGATGAGATGAAAAAGGTCTTTGCCTCCTGGACCGCCTCCAAATATCTCGACGCCCATCACGGCAAAAAAAATGTGACCTGTTCCGGCTGCCATGAAAAATTGCCCGAGCCGGGTGACTCCGTCGAGAACGACCGCTGCCTTGGCTGCCACGGAGACATGGAAAAGCTTGCCGGGAAAACGGAGCCCGGGGATTTTCCCGACAGGAATCCCCACAAGTCCCATCTCGGCACCATCAATTGCACCGTATGCCATAAAGCGCATGCGGCGTCGAAGACCTACTGCCTCGAGTGCCACAAGAATTTCCAGATGAAGATACCCTTCGGGGAAACTTCGACGGGCGCGAAAGCGGGGGGACAGACGTCTGGTGACGTTTCCCGCAAAACAACTGAAAAGAAGTGACCATGACGAGAGCGCTCTCTTTGGTCCTTGCTGTCTCCATCGCCCTTTGCGGCATCGCATGCGCCCAGAATGAGAAACCGGCAGGTATCGTTTCGGAGAGGAACATGGAATTCAGCGACCCTTCACAAACGATACGGGTGACCCCGGGGGAGACTTTTTCCATAATCCTCGAATCGAATGCGACAACAGGATACACCTGGCGGAAGGAGAAACAGGCCGCGGGCCGCGTCGTAACACTCACGGGCACCGATTATATAGCGCCCCGGACGAATCTTCCCGGGGCCGGCGGCAAGCAGCGCCTGACCTTTAAGGCCGAATCACCGGGAACGGAAAAGCTGACCTTCCATTACCTTCGCCCATGGGAAAAGGGCGCCGAACCAGCGCGGACGGTGAGATTTACGGTGGCGGTGGAGTAAGGACCTTTCTGTGACGCTCATTTCAAGGCCCGCATCTGTTCGTCCAGTTTGCTGTATCGTTCATCGAAATTGCTCTTTGCCGTCTCGCGGTCCTTCACCCGGCGTTCCTCTTTGAACCCAGGGAAACCATAGAGATTGTCGATAAACTTCAAGACCTCGGGGATGGTGCGCTGCGCCCTTTCGTCCTTATCCGCAGCCAGGAAAAGCTTTCCCTGCAGCGTTACCCAGACGGAAAAAAGGGATGTCCTCCTGTCCTGATACTCCTTGTCGTCAAGGTTTGCCCGTGCGTCCATCTTCATCACGGGGCCCGTCGACTCCCAGAGCTCCTTGACCCTTTGACCCGGTGTGCCTTCCTCGGGAACCGTAAAGGCTCCGGCTTTTGCCTGACGGGACTGAGGCTCCGCCTTTGAGCCGGCGGATGCCGGTCCTTCCTCTCCCGAGCCGCCGCAACCAGACTGGGTGAGGAGAAGGCAGGCAACAGTAAGGATGCGGACTACGTCGAAGATCTTCATGGCGCCTCCTGGAGAAAAATCCCTGCGCAGAACGTCAAGTACCGAATATAGCATTCGGACAAGAACATTGCAATACACCCTCGGGATCGTATCGCCATCGTCGCGGCGGGCCTGTTTTTTTGTTGTTGCCATGACCGTCCGCAGTGGTATAAGATAGGGG